>CAZTDB010000272.1:0-4536 GCA_964612385.1 uncultured Ignavibacteriaceae bacterium | reverse complement strand
CGAGGAATCTACCGCTC
Organism: uncultured Ignavibacteriaceae bacterium; assembly: GCA_964612385.1. Classification (GTDB taxonomy): domain Bacteria; phylum Bacteroidota; class Ignavibacteria; order Ignavibacteriales; family Ignavibacteriaceae; genus JAGUYG01. The sequence goes on along the minus strand of CAZTDB010000272.1, from coordinate 4,519 downwards.
CACGTGATGTATTTAATATTCGGATAAGAATATCCAAAGTGAACAAGCTGCGGGACATAATATTCGGCAAGCGAAAGACCTAAGCCGTCGAATTTAGCAAAAGCCTGATCTCTATCGCGTGGAATAGGTCTCCAATACTCGCCGTTATTTTTTCTGTATTTAGCCCACCGCCATTGATCGGTGTGTCTATCCCAATCGCCCAAAAAAATATCAATCAGCCTTGCTTTAAGAAAATCTTTTGCGTCAACCTTCTCATCTCTTTTATCCTCAAGCCTCTGCATCAGCTTAAACGTACCGATAATCTTTTCCGCTTCATCAAATCCCGGTACTTCTTCTTCATTATCTTCATCTGGATGAATTTCGATGAAGCCTAACAAGCCGCCAAATTCTTCTCTGAATTCACCAAGCTGCTCATCATCGGGCAGAAAGACGAGTTTCGGAACGGCTTGCAGAACTCCTACCGCATTTAGTAAAGGAGAAACAATCATCGGAGCTAATGGATGTGCGGAGCTGATTTGATCCTGGATTATATCAGCAACCAATGATTTTTGCAGCTCCTGTGGAAGAACTTTTGTTGGATCTTTATCGATAGACCTAAATTTCCAGATAAATCCGTCGTTACCTGTAAACCGGAGCGTTTTTGTTTGTAAGCCGCCGCCCTTTTGTATCGGAATTAAGCCGCCGCCGAATTTATTTAAGTCGAGCACGTCAACTTCTAACGGGGTAGTCCATAAATCCCGCCAATGTTTTCCAAATAAAAAGTTGTGTAAGCCGCCGGCTTTATATCTCTCTCCCGGTATCACAATTATCTTTTCTGAGGATTGATAAATTGAATCGCTGAGGTCCTGCGACAGTATCGGGGGATTGATAAAGAACAGAAAAGAAATAATTATTTTGTAAACCGGTTTCATCATTTATCGAACGTATTGCTGACGTTTTGATTTTTATTTCCGCTAACCCGCTTTAAAAAATAGTCATAGATATCATACTGCGAACGCATAGCTTTTTTCTTTTTTGATCGAACATAGGGATTACTTTGCGTCTTATTAATTATTCTCGCTTTAACGTTATCATTAAGCTGAAGCGAAACAATATCCTTTAAAATATTTTTTATCTCAGTGTCAATAACAGGAAAGCACAATTCAATACGGCGGTCTAAATTTCTTGTCATCCAATCGGAAAAAAAAAGAAATTTTTTCTCACCCCCGCCGTTGTGGAAAATAAAAATCCTTGCATGTTCCAAAAATCTATCAACAATGCTTTTAACTTTTATATTGCTGCTCAGCCCTTTAACGCCGGGTATTAAACAGCAAATGCCTCGAACGATTATAGATATTTTTACACCTGCTTCCGATGCTTCATACAACTTCTTAATTATTTTTTTATCCTCAAGAGAATTAAGCTTCAGTACTATCGAAGCTTTTTTTCCTTCTCTTGCGGCAAGAATTTCATTATCGATAAGTGAATTCAGTCCGCTTCGCAAATTAAAAGGAGCAGTAAGGATATTTTTAAATTTAACCTTATCGATTTTTTTTGAAAGGAAGTTATAAATCAACCGAAGCTCATCAATAATGCTAATGTTCGAAGTAAATATTCCGATATCGCTGTATATCTTCGCAGTCTTCTCGTTAAAATTTCCCGTTGAGAGATATGCGTAATATTTTTTATTGCCGTCTTCGATACGGCTGATTAAGCAAATCTTAGAATGAACCTTCAAACCCGGAAAGCTGTAAAGAACTTTAACGCCGGCATGTTCAAGTTCTTCTGCGTTAACGAAATTCAGCTCCTCATCAAATCTTGCCTTCACTTCAACAAATGCAGTTACTTTTTTCCCGCTTGCTGCAGCACTGCACAAAGCTTTTATGATGCGCGATTTTGTGCCTGTTCTGTAAAGAGTAATTTTAATCGATTCGGTTTGATCGTCTGCCGCGGCTTCTTCTAAAAATTTTATAACATACTCAAATGAATGATAAGGGTAATGAACCAAAACATCTCTTTGAGTTATAATTTGAAAAATCGATTCTCCGGTTTCTAATTCTGGACATTTAAGCGGAAGCATTTCGGGATATTCAAGCTCTTTAAGTCCTGGATTTGGAAAAGAAAAAAAATCGTGGTAGTTATGATACCGTCCTCCGGGAATTAAGTCTTCTTTTTTTAATCCTATTGTTTGACGGAGTACCTTCAAGAATTCTTTCGGCATTTTTTCATCGTACAAAAAGCGGCTCGGTGCGCCGGTTTTCCTTTTGGATAACGACTTCTTAATCTTTTGAAGCAAATTGCCCGTAAACTCATCGTCGATGTAAAGCTCGGCATCGCGGGTTAATTTAACCGAGTATGAATCGCACACAGAATAACCCGGAAAAATTGACTGCAGATTTATTCTTATCAAGTCGTCAAGAAACATCACATAATATTTATCGTCGTCGGATGGGAACCGGATAAACCGGGGAAGCTTTTCCGATGGAATTTCGAGCATTGCGTATTTAAATCGTTTTGTGCCGGCTTGGTTTTTTTCTGCTGTTTTCTTTTTCGAGACAGGTAATAACCTCACTGCAAGATATATCGATCTATTGTTCAGAAATAACGTAACTTTTTTATTTACAATTATCACAGGCTGAATATGCGGCAGAACATTTTCGTTAAAATATTCCTGTGCGAAAATCTTTTGTGCATCGGATGCGGAAGTATCATCAATCAAAAATATATTATGCGAATTTAATTGAGGTGTTATTTCTTTGCGGATTATTTCACCAAATTCCCTCTGCTGCTTATCCACAGTTGAATGAATTATTTTTAACAATTCGGCAGGTTCAAATTTTAATTTTGCGCGTGTCCTCCGCTTCAAATTAAAAAGACTTCTAAGCGAAGCAACACGGACGCGAAAAAATTCATCAAGGTTGGATGAAAAAATTGCCAGAAACTTAATTCTTTCATAAAGAGGAACAGAGGGGTCTTTGGCTTCCTGAAGCACCCTGTAATTAAACGACAGCCAGCTTAATTCCCTGTTGAAGTAAATTTTTTTATCCATCGAAAGTAAAAAGCCGGATTTATTTTTATCAAAAATATTTCTTGGGAAACTCTAAAAAATTTAACGTGCAGCTTTTCGCTTTAATCTCATTCCATTTATCGGGTCTCGGAGTAAAAGAAACCACACCGCATGTTGGTATGTTTTCAATCTCTTCATCCGATAAAACATTTGATAGGTCGGTTAATCCGGGATTATGCCCGAACAACAAAACAACCGAATAACTTTCGTTGATATTATTAATTATCTCAATCATCTCTTCATAATCGGCAAGATACAAGCTCTTCTTAACTTCAATTTTATCGATATCGTAATTCAATTCATCAGCAAAAATTTTTGCGGTCGAATAAGTGCGTTCGGCGGGACTTGTAATTATTAACTGCGGTGTTACACCTAACTTTTTTAACAGCTTTCCCATAAACGGGGCATCTCTTTTGCCGCGTTTATTCAGCGGGCGGTCGATATCTTTTAGCGATTCGTCCTTCCAGCTTGATTTAGCGTGACGAACTAGTATAAGGTTTTTCAATTTCGTAATTCCTCTCATTCATTAAGTGTTTTACACTAGAGACCTAAATCTGTTACATCGGGATGAAGTATAATTGCAATAGTGAAAGCAATGATCGAGATGATTAATCCGTACATAAAAATGTTATAGCATATCCGCAGATATTTAAACTTTTGTCCTAACACCTGTCCCAAAAAATAGAGGTCTTTAATCATGCTTCCGTAAAGATAATCCTTGTTGTTAATCATTTCCGACATTCCCCATTGAAAGTCTTTCAAGTCCATATTATAAAAATTGCCGAAGAAAAGAAGATTAGCCTTTTTCTCTTTTATGTCTTCATAAGTAAAAGTTCCGGAGGTAATTTTGGGGCGTGTTACCAGCACCGCAAAAATTAATGTAGTTAGGCTAACCAGTGTTATGATGATAGTAGGAATAACTAAGTGCGGGTTAGCGCCAAGCTTTCTTGCTAGGAAGGCAAATATTAATGTCAGCAAAAGCGTATTAACACTTAGCATAATATTTGCCTTGTTATCCGCAAGCCCGCTGAATTCAACATGAGTTCGGATAGTATTGCGGAACATTGTTTCAACGCCGCGCGGAATATCTTTTATTTTTTGTGGGACAGGAGTAAGTTCGTCGGTTTGTTTCTTTAATTTTTCCGGAGCTTCGGGCGATTCATCTATAAGCTTTCGCAATTTTTTTTGAAACTTCGCAAGGTTGTTTATCCGCCGCTCTTCAAATCTGCTTTTAGCATATTCCGTGTAAAATTTATTTTGCGAAATAAAATCGATCGTAGTTCTGAGCCAATCAAAATCGGAATAAGTTTTGCCTAACATTTTTTCCCATTCGGTTCTTAAAAGCTGCGACTTTGTATTAAATCCTTTTTGACCTATATGAGCAAGATCGGCATCGCACAGTACCTGCTCGATTAGGTTAGAAGGCTTTTGAGGCATTTGAGTAGCCATAATTAATGAAACTACCTTCTCAAT
>CAZTDB010000271.1:0-4545 GCA_964612385.1 uncultured Ignavibacteriaceae bacterium | reverse complement strand
TAATGAAAAGGGTTCTAAGTTTTTTAATGGATCTAAAACCAGTAGCGTTTCGTCTAAAAATTCCGACACCAATAAGCCCATAAAGCCGGTTGGAATAGAACAATATATCAAAGAATGTTTTTCTAAACAATATGATCAACTCTCCGAAGTCATCAAAGACTATATATCTAAAGAAAGTTTCACATCCGATGACATATTTAGTAAACTAAACGAATCCAAAATAGGAGCAGAAAAATCCAGTTCCTTTGAAAATACATCCAACCAGATGCCCTATAATCCCCCAGAACTGTCTATACCCAAAACCAGCAACAACTTTATGTCCTCCTACAAAATACCTAATATCATGAGACAAGTGGACGAAGCCAGAAGAGGAGTACTAAAATCCAGTTTCTTTGGGAATGAGAATGTCTTTCAACCGGGAACCAAGCCCATTAATGAAATAAAGCAAAAGTTTTATGTTGTACTAGATGAAATGATAAATTTTTATGACAAAAATAAAGATAACAAAAGAGTATTTGCACTCTCACGGATTAAACAAAAGATTGACGGCTTTATTTATGAAAATCAAGAAACTCTTCTACGTGAAGAGGTTAATGTTAGCACCATAACCCGTAAAGACTTAAATAATAGCCGCTCACTTTCAAGAATTTTTGGGATGAAAATACAAATAGGTGATCTGGTTATTATAATTTCTACAAATAAGCTAAGGCTGAAAGATTCAGGACTTGGATTTTGGAAATATGAGTTAGATGATAAAAACCAAGTTATTTCTCCTGAAAATGAGAGTTCTAATTTGCAGATTATTACAAACAAATTTTCCATGATAAAAGTAGCTACCAGCACCCATGACATTTTTATAAAAGGAAAAAATTCCAGGAACTCTCTGCTGTAAACCCGGGGCTGACGACCATCGCGCCATGATAAAGATTTAGTATCGAAATGCCCATCGACAAAATGTGCAGAGATATGACTTAAACGTATCCGTATGCCGTGCTCAAAATTTAAATCGATAACCCTGTAACCTGCATTTATTCCGAACAAATAATCGATTGCATCAACAGGAAAATGAAAATCTTTTTCGCCTCTTAATCTTGTGTAAGTAAATAAATCCGCACCGAGTGATAAATTTTTGCTTTTATCAGTTATTAGAAGTATATCTCTTGAAGTTCCGATATCAAGCCGTAATTCACTCTTACCTAATAAATAAGAAAAGCCCGCCTTCGGTTCAAGAAAGTTTGCAGTGAACGGCTGTATGTTTAGTCCCTCGGGAAACCAAATATGCTGCTGGGCTGATAACAAAAAAGGAAAGAATATTGAGAGATATAAATATTTAAGCATCTGTCAGGTTCTTAGCGTGTATGAAAATCTTTTTTGAATTTTTTGTTTAATTAATTTTTGATATCCATACTTAAATTTTGAACTCAAGCTGGCAATCGCATAAAGATTGGTTGGAAATGCAAATGATGGCTCAAAATAACAGTTGATAGTACAGCCTTTGCAGAATTCAAATCGTCCTTCCATCGACTTAAAGTAGTTAATTTTCTCACTCTCACGAATTTCTTTTATCGGTTTATTTATTAATATTAGTTCGGTTCCGAAATGGTAACATGGAAGAATTATTTCGTTATACGGTGAAATGACAATTACCCGCGATACTGCTTTGCATTTGGGATTATTTATATCATTGCCGCCGTCGCGTCTTAGTTTCAGAAATCCTTTATTCAAATAAATATCAATTTTTCCTTCAATGTATTCTTCGATATAGCTAATCGCTTCACTCGATAAACCTGGATTTCCGAAATACGAAAAAACCGGATTGACTAAAAGAACCAATCCATATTTAGAAGCAAGTTCGTGCATTGCGGGAAGCTTGGTGTAAGTTTCATTCGTTACTGTAAAAAGAATATCGGGGAACTCTCCCAAAGATTTAGCTATTGCTATACTGTCTAAAACGGATTTGAAACAGTTGATGCGTCTTGATCTGTTATGCTCTTCTTCATCGGGTGAATCTAAAGAAAAATGGAGCAAATTAATTTTACCTGCTAATTTTTCTGCAAACTTCGGGTAAAGTAAACAATTAGTAGTTATGCTTGTCTGCATTTTAAAGCTCCGGGCAAATTCTGCCATGAGGTGAATATACTTGTGCAGCAAAGGTTCACCGCCGGTAAGGTCGATAAATTTAACTCCTAATGCGGATAACTGTTCTACATTATTCTTGAAGTCAGTCAACTTAGCATAAGGAGTATTTTTAAAGTTATCGTGCTCTCCGAAATGACAGAATTCACAAAAAGCATTGCATCGATAAGTAAGATAATAATTGCAAAGAAGCAGCATCTTAATATTTTCTTCCTTTCCAGATTACTTTTCGGTTCAGAAAAACTATGAAAGGAATAACTAAAACATTAATGGTATAATATATTTCAAAACTAAAGAAGTATTTTAAATTTCGATGAATCCCTAATCCTTTGTGAATAAGATATAATGCGAAAAAGTCAATACAAATTTTAAATGCCACTAAATACAACCATACAGGTGAAAAGAAGAATGGCGTGAGCAATATACCAAGATTAGCAAGAAAACCCCAAAGCATTATTATATAACCCCTGAAAGGAACTTTCAAACCGCCTACAGCCCATCTTTTACGCTGGTGATAAAGTTCGCTTAAATTTTCACACGGGAGCGATGAAACTAATCCATCAGGATTAAACGGGAACATAATTTTATATTTTCTCAGCTTATGAATAGCTCTAATCAATACGAAATCTTCTGTTACAGAAAATGGAAGCTTTTCATAACCGCCGACTTCTTTATAAGCTGACCTTCGATACGACATATTATTGCCGATGCAAGTAATAGGAATATTGAGGTTTGTGGTTCCGGCTGCTACTGTAAGCAAGTATATAAAATCAATGCTTTGCATTCCGCTGAAACTATTGAAAGCATCCTGAGTTGTATATCCGTTTACTGCTGCAACATCTTTTTGATAATGCTTTGCCGTGCTGTAAACCCATGTGGGCAGCACTATACAATCCGCATCGGTAGTTAAGATAATATCGCCTTTAGCAACCTCGAGTGCATTTGCTAAAGCATTTGTTTTCCCCCTCAGCTTACCAATCTCTTCCTTAGTAACAATTTTTTTGAATCTTTCTTTTCCTCTGATAAAGTTATCGATGATTTCACCGGTTCTATCTGTTGATTTATCATCAACCATTAATATCTCTAATTTTCCGTTAGGATAGATTAACTTATCCAGCGAGTTAAGACAGCGAAGTATATTTTTCTCTTCATTACGGGCGGCAACTACAACAGTTGCAGTAGGCAGTTCCTTATCATCTATGAGGGGGAATTTTCTCTTCGCTCCAATTAGAAATAGTACTGATTGGATAAAATATCCGCATAAAACAATTAAGAAGATTAGTTCAAACATTCGGCAGGTTCTCCGATTTTAAAGCCTTTTTTTGCGGATACTTCACAGATGATTTTAAGTGAGTCCAAAATATTTTTTTTTGCAAGCTGATTATCATGTAGCACTATTATTGAATTTCGCTTTAAATATTTGTTCACCGCTAATTTAAGAAGATTTATATCATTTTTATAATCGTAAAGAAATAACGACCACATAATAATTTTCATGTTAATATCGTTAATGACATTTCGCGTGCGATAGTCAAATCTTCCGTAGGGCGGTCGAAAATATTTAATATCAAGATTTACTTCATTCTCAAGTAATGTATTTAATGATTTAATCTCGCGGATGATATTAGTCTTTCTACTCCAAATCAAATTTTTATGATTGAAAGAATGATTGCCGATAGTATGACCCTCTGCAATTATATTTTTAACCAGGTGTTTCGCGGTAAGCACATTCTTTCCCACACAAAAAAATACAGCTTTAATCTTCTCATTGGATAAAAATTTTAATATTAGCTCTGTTGTATGAATTGAAGGACCATCGTCAAATGTAAAGAGTATCTTTTCACATTTGGAGAACCATTGTGCACTAGAATAAATTTTAGATATAAGTGAAGACGGAGTATAAAATGCCCGCATAAAATTAAAACCACTTTTTGTTTGTTAGAGTATCCGGAATTCGAAAAATCTCAAAACCTGTTTCGAGTCAGACATAATCAATAATAAATCATCAATAATAAATTATAAAATTATCCTTTAATCACCCCAACCGGTTTTAGTTTCGCAACTTTTGTCGTAATACCTTCATTGTGCATTACATCAACCACTTCCGAAACATCTTTATAAGCTTCGGGCATTTCTTCGGCAATTGTTCTATAACCTTTCGCCTGAATGACAATACCTCTTTGTTTAAGTTCGTCTATTATGTTTCTTCCCTTTGCATCCTTCATTGCTTTCTTCCGGCTTAAGTTGCGCCCGGCACCATGACATGAGCTTCCGAATGTTTCATTCATAGCCTTCTCTGTTCCTACTGCTACGAATGAATATCTGCCCATATCCCCCGGGATTAATACCGGCTGCCCGACATGCTTGTAGCTTGAGGGTATCATATTACTGCCGGGAGGAAAAGCCCTT
>CAZTDB010000270.1:0-4564 GCA_964612385.1 uncultured Ignavibacteriaceae bacterium | reverse complement strand
CCTGCCGCGAAATTATTGCATACTTTCCGTTAAGTTTCTTGGGAAACAATGCCATGCCTTTATTCACCACTTCCGGACCATACAATGTATTTATCTTAAAGTGAATAAAATCTTTCGTTTCTAATATCTTCGGTGTAGTTATAATTCCGTCATAAGCTGTATAGGTTGCAAAATATTTAATGCTGCCGTTTTCTTCCCGGAATTCCACAAAGCGTAAATCTTCAATTCCTTTTATTTCCGACGGTGAAAAAGGAAATATAACTCTTTCGGAAAGCTCATCGTCTCTGGAGAATGAAAATTCATAGTTTGACAGAACCTGTAATAAATTTTTACGCACGGGCTTTTGCACTTCAAAGGGTTCAGAAGCGGTCTTGCTGATCTTATCCCCGGCAGCTTGCTTTAGCTCTGAAAGCGAAAAATTTTCAGGAAGAGAAGTTATAATTGATTCCACCGATTCATCAAAAATGTTTTGCTTGATTATTTTTTTTTGAAAAGATTCTTTATTCAGCGACCGAACAAATAAGCTCTCAGGTAGAAGTAAAAATTTTGAGGGCGTATCCATCTCGATATTGTTTTTTGCATCAACTCTTCCCGTTCTGAATGTTATGGAAGAGATATGTCCTTCGCCAGTAGCGCGAAGACTTAGTATAAATCTTTTGCTTCCCTCAGGCAAACCTGATTGATCCGGATGCCATATCATCGAAGGATTAAATAATGCCGCTGCTTCAATAGAATATTCGTGGGAAAAGTATGCCCCTAACAATCGTTTTCGTTCAACCGATATCCGTTCAGCGCCAACAAGAGAAGAGAGCAATAATTCAAAGCGTCTTTCAAATAACCGAAGCAGCCTGTAGTGCCTGCTGCCGAAATCGCCGACAATTTTTTCAAGCTCCTTTATTACTTCGGTTTCGGTAAGCGAAAGTACAAGAGAAATAATATTCTTTATTCTTTCTTTGCTTGCAATTTCGAAGGAGCGAAATAAAACCCTGCTAGAATCGGGTTTGAGTAAAATATTTTTTCGAATTGCTTTCATATAACAACCTGGTTACATTTTAAATTTCAAACATGGCTATTTACTTCAAATAAATTTAAGAAATCCGGCAGATAATTTAAACGTTTAACTATCTTTAACAATTGTCAAGAATTTCTTTTTATGAATAATGTTGATATATGTAAAATAATTAAAGCATTATTAAGCAATCACCTTACTGATTTATCTTGACAAAATGATTTTTCGTCGTTATATTTTCAATTAGTTAAACGTTTAACTTAAAATTTATGGCTGCTAATATAAAAGATGTTGCGTTAAAAGCCGGTGTATCGATAGCAACGGTATCCTTGGTTCTAAATAATAACGCCCGGATTTCTTCCGAGACGAAGAGAAAGGTATTAAAAGCCGTTAAAGAATTAGACTATCACCCATCACGCTCCGCACGCGGATTAGTTTCAAACATCACCGGTAACATTGGCTTTATATTAACCAACGATCACTTCCTGAAAACAGAACCATTTTATACCAGGATTTTCCTGGGTTCTGAATTTGCTGCCCGTGAAAGCGAGTATTACATCCTGCTGGCTACTATTGATTCGAATTTTAATGAGGGCGATTCACTGCCAAGATTTTTAAAAGAAAAAAACGTTGATGGTATCATCATTGCCGGAAAGGTCCCTTCAGAATTTATCCGGGTCGTTTCAAAATTAGAAATACCTTTAGTGTTTGTAGATTTCTTTCCGCAGCAGGGAGATTTCCCCGTCGTAATTATCGATAATGTAAAAGGAGGATTTACTGCCGTACAGCACTTAATAAATCTCGGACACACAAAGATAGGCTTTATTGGCGCTGATATTTCGCATCCAAGTATTTCTGATAGATTATATGGTTATAAGTCGGCTATGCAAAATTCAAATTTGTTTTTTGATGCTGGGTTTATTGTAATTGATGAAGATTATCCAAACCGCGCATACGGTTATTCGGCGGCAAAAAAGCTGTACGCAATTAGACCGGACATAACTGCAATCTTTGCTTGCAACGATGCTATGGCAATAGGGGCAATGCATTTCTTAAAAGATAACGGACTAAAAATTCCCGATGATATTTCCCTAATAGGCTTTGACGATGTTGAAGCGGATTTGATGCTCGACCCGCCGCTTTCAACTATTCACGTTCCGAAAATTGAACTCGGAACCGAAGCGCTTAATCTTTTAATGAACGTTATAAAAAGTAATGCGGGTCCAAAAAAAATTTTAGTGCCGATTGAATTAGTAGTGCGCGAATCAACAAAAAAAATAAATTAACGAATGATGAAATAAATACTACGCCATGATGGCTGCTCAATTTATATCGCCGGGAAATTTGAGCGTTATTGATTATCCCATCAGAAAATTAAATGACGATGAGTTACTTGTCGAAGTGTGTGCCTGCGGTGTATGCGGCACCGATTTTCATATTTATAAAGGCGATGCGCCTGCTGTATTTCCAATAATTCCCGGACATGAATATTCCGGAGTAGTTGCAGATAAAGGAGCTTCTGTTTCCGAATTTAATATCGGAGATCATGTGGCGATCGATCCGAATATTTACTGTGGATATTGTGATGAATGCAAAAACAGTAGAGTAAATTTCTGTGAAAACCATAAAGCATTAGGTGTTACCTTAAACGGTGGATTTGCTGAGTACTCGATCGTCCCCTTTAAACAAGCATACCTGCTTCCAAAAGACTTCCCGCATACCGATGCATCATTTACCGAACCGCTGTCCTGCTGTATACGAGGAATTGATAAAGCCGAAATTAAATGCGGAAACAATGTTGCTATTGTTGGCGGGGGAGCTATCTGATTATTGATGCTTCAATTAGCAAAACTTAGCGGCGCCGCTTTTGTTTCTTTAATTGAACCAATCACTTTAAAACTAAATGCTGCCTTAAAATTAGGAGCCGACTTTACGGCAGCACCGGATGACTCGGAAAATATTAATAATCTGATTGACAGAACAAACGGCGGCTTCGATGTGATAATTGAATGCGTTGGAAGTAAAGCCGCGGTCGAACAGTCATTTAGCTTGGTTAGGAGAGGCGGAACACTCATCATTTTCGGATTAGCCGGTAAACTTGCTTCTGTCAACTTAAACTTGTTTGAAATTTTCAGAAAAGAAATTACTATTAAAACTTCCTTTCTCAATCCCTTTACATTCCGAAGGGCGGTAAATCTACTCGTTTCCGGAAAAATCAATGTTTCAGAAATAACTTCCGTACAGTATCCAATTCAAGAAATAAAAAAAGTTTTTGATTCTAATTCTTCGTCCGACGTAATTAAATATCAAATCATAAATAAAAAGAAGGAGGCAAGATGAAAAAATCTATTAACTTGTCGATTAGCTGGCGGTTAATACTGTTTGCCATCATGTTCTATCCCGTTACTCATTTAGCCCAAACCGAGATAAATCAGGTGGGCAGCTTTGAACAGGATGTACCATCGTACTGGCACAAGGGCAATGAAGGCGGTGCTGCACTTACCTGGGCTTCTGACCAATTTAAGTCTATGGGAAGATCGCTTAAAATTCAAAAGACTTCCACAGGACAAGAGGCTTACTGGGAAAGTGAAAACATGTGCGACCTTTGGTCTGATAAACACTTCAAAGATGTTGACATATTCTTAGGCGCTTATTTCAGAACCGAGAACGTTAACACTAATCCTCAGTCCGATGACCAAAAGTGGTGGATCGTTTATGAGTTCTATAATGAATCCGGTGGTAAGATTGGTGAAACCCGACTGCCGATTGACCAAAGCCAGCCAAGTTCTAACGGATGGGTTGAGGTTACTAATCAAGTAGGCGAAACTATTCTGCCCGAAGATTCTTACACCACTATCATTAAGTTCGTTGCAGGGCAAAATGCTACCGGCACTGTTTGGGCTGATGACTTCATGTTCTACGGCAGAACCGATTGGGCTGGACAGAACTGGAATACTCAGGTTGGTGTACCTACAGGCTGGTTCTACTGGTTACCTCCTGCGGGTGGTAACGATGGTCAGTTATCTGATGGTTATGAAAGAACCAAGATAACTGATGAAACTGCTTATCATGGTCTATATTCCTTGAAGTTTGAAAATCTTGACGGCACTCATGACGGTTTCGTGGGCACAAGAAGATATTCAACCGAAGGTTATAAACCGGGTGATATTATTAGAGTAAGCGTATGGATAAAAGCAGAAGGTTTATTCCCTGATTCTGTTGCTGCTGTCGGCGATCAATGGTCTGTTGCTATTACTCCAATATTCCATGACAGAATCGGCAACAATGCAGGCTGGGGTGAAATTTGGGCAAGTGATATTCCGCTTGTCTTTCCCAATGTAACTCAGTTTGATTGGACACAGTTCTATGTCGATGTACCCGTTCATGAAAATGCAGTATCGTTCCATGTAAGGCTGCATCCTCTTGGTAGATTTAAAGGTACGGTGTGGTTTGATGCTCTTACTGTTCAAAAGTTAGATATGCCTGAGATCAGCGGCATCGGCAGCTTTGAACAGGATGTACCATCGTACTGGCACAAGGGCAATGAAGGCGGTG
>CAZTDB010000269.1:0-4580 GCA_964612385.1 uncultured Ignavibacteriaceae bacterium | reverse complement strand
TGGCGACCCGGTCGTCGTTGCGGCAGGCCACGTACATGTTGCCGAGCAGGTCGACTGGTTTTAGCCAGATCTTTTCTGTTAAATAAAGAATTAATAAACGAAGATTTACCTACATTGGACCTGCCGCACAACACTATTTCAGGAAGCCGATCTTTAGGCAGCTCATCAAGATTATATACGGCTTTAATAAATTCTTGTTTCTGAAACATAATAAAAAAAGAGTAACCGGATTCCGGCTACTCTTTTGAGTTATCGTAAAATGATTTTACATTATTTTTTTTCAGGAGTCTCTTCAATCACTTGAGCCTCCCCGGTAAGCTGTTCTTTTTCGGCTTTCTTTTTAGCATCTGCTTTTGCCTGCCGTTTTTCCTTCTGGGCTTCGGCTTTAGCAGAAGCAACATCATTATAATCAACCAATTCGAGTATTGCTAATTCAGCCGCATCGCCGTGTCTCTGCCCCAGCTTTATTACTCTTGTATAGCCGCCAGGTCTGTCAGCAATCTTAGGAACGATCTCTCCGAATATTTCTTTTACAACTTCTTTATCGTGGATTACGCTCATTATCTGTCTTTTTGCATGAAGGTCATTTTTCTTGGCTTTAGTAATAAGGCTATCCACAAAAGACCTCGCCTCTTTAGCCTTAGCTACAGTAGTTTTGATGCGTTTTTGTTTAAATAAAGACGTAGCAAGAGAATTCATCAATGCAGCACGATGACTGGCAGTTCTATTTAATTTTCTTCCTTTTACTCTGTGTCTCATCTCTAAACCTTTATTGAGAATTTTAGTTTTGTTCTGGTTCTTCTCTTAAGTATTTGTCAACATCCATTCCGAATTCTAATCCTAAAGTTTCTACTATTTCCATCAACTCGGCTAAAGATTTTCGTCCGAAATTTCTGAATTTAAGCATTTCGGCTTCATCCCTTCGAACCAATTCGGCTAAGTTTTTAATGTTGGCAGCTTTAAGACAGTTATGGGAACGCACGCTTAATTCAAGATCATCTACGCTTGTTAATAGTATTTTCTTTATTCTTTCTTTTTCGCTGTCCTTTTGACTAACTGCTTGTTCTTCTTCTTGTTCAATATCAAAGTTAATAAACAATTGTATATGGTCGCGCAAAATTTTAGATGCTTGAGTTAATGCATCTTCCGGTGTAATAGAGCCATCGGTGTTAATTTCTAATGTAAGTTTTTCATAATCGTTTTTATCGCCTATTCGAACATTTTCAACATCATACTTAACATTTTTAATGGGTGTAAAAATTGAATCTATCGGAATAACACCTATAGTTTGATCGGGTGTTACATTTTCGGAAGCTGGTACATATCCTTTGCCTTTGCCGACTCTCAATTCTACATCAAATTTAGCATTTTTATTTAATGTAGCAATGTGAAGTTCTGGATTTAGAATTTCAATTTCGGCACTATGCTTTTGAATATCGGCAGCGGTCCATTCTCCTTCACCGCTAAAAGAAAGATCGATTTTATTTGGTTTCTTACTAAGCAGCTTCATTCTAACCTGCTTCAGGTTAAGGATGATTTCGGAAACATCCTCAACCACGCCTTCTATTGTAGTAAATTCATGAAGCACTCCGCTGAATTTTACCGATGTTATAGCCGCGCCGGTCAGTGAAGAGAGAAGGACTCTTCTTAATGAATTACCCAGCGTTACACCATAACCCCTTTCAAGAGGTTGAAGGATAAATTTGCCGAATGTATTAGTATAACTTGATTCGTCAAGAACAAGAGCTTCTGGCATCGTTAAATATGGAACACTCATTTATATATCCTCTAAAATAATCTTAAAAAAATTTATTACTTGGAGTATAGCTCAACTACCAACTGTTCGTTGGCATTTAGAGGAACATCAGTTCTTTCAGGAATTTGAATAAACGTTCCTGAGAGGGAAGCTTTATCGATTGAAAGCCATGGATAAGTATGATCTTTCACCCGCTTTAAAGAGCCGTGTATCATATCCAGCTTTTTGCTCTTTTCTTTAATTTTTACTATATCGCCGGGAGCCAGTAAAAAGGACGGAATATCTACCGGACGATCATTTATGAGTACGTGTCGATGTTTGATTAACTGTCGAGCCTGCTTTCTTGAAGAAGCAAAACCGAGCCTATAGACAACATTATCAAATCGGCTTTCCAAAATTTGAATAAGGTTTTCACCCGTTCTGCCTTTGGCTTTGTTGGCTACTTCAAAATAATTTCTGAATTGAGTTTCGAGTAATCCGTACATTCTCTTAATCTTTTGTTTTTCTCGAAGCTGTACGCCGTATTCGGATACTTTAGCCCGTCGAGACAAGCCGTGCTGCCCGGGAGGATAATTCCTCACTTCCAAAGGGCATTTCTCCGTATAACATTTCTGTCCCTTTAAAAATAATTTCTGTTTTTCTCTTCTGCATAATTTGCATACAGAATCGGTGTATCTTGCCATTTAGTAATTCTCCGATATAAAAATTAAACTCTTCTTCGTTTAGGTGGTCTGCAGCCATTATGAGGAATTGGAGTTACATCTTTAATAGATGAAATTTCCAAACCGGCTGTATTTAAAGCACGAATGGCAGCCTCACGCCCGGAACCGGGACCTTTAACCAACACTTATACTCGTCTTAAACCAGCATCATAAGCCTCTTTAGCAGCGGCTTCAGCCGAAACTTGAGCGGCAAATGGAGTGTTCTTTCTAGAACCCTTAAAACCGTTCTTGCCGGCAGAAGACCATGCTATCGTATTGCCATAAATGTCGGTAATCGTAACTATTACGTTATTAAACGTAGCTTTTATATGCGCAATACCGTTGGCGTCTACGTGTGTTTTCTTTTTAATTTTTTTAACTACTTTAGCCAAAATTGATCCTCCAAATTTTCAATCGTTATTTCTTAGAAGGTGCTTTTTTCTTACCGGCAACAGTTTTTCTTTTGCCTTTCCGTGTTCTCGAATTTGTGCGTGTCCGTTGTCCTCTTACAGGCAATCCACGTCTATGCCGGATTCCGCGGTAAGCGCCAATATCCATTAATCTCTTAATATTTTGTTGAACTTCGGAACGCAACGCACCTTCAACTTTATATTCAGCCGTCAGAACTGCTCTAATTTGTGCTACTTCATCCTCGGTCAAATCGGCAGCTTTTTTATTCGGATCAACCTTTGCCTTTTCGAGTACAAGGGAAGAAACTTTTAAGCCAACACCGAAAATATATTGAAGTCCGTAAAGGACTTTTTTATTCTTCGGTAAATCAACACCAGCTATACGAGCCAATTAACTTCTCCTTTTTTATTAACCTTGACGCTGCTTATGCTTAGGATTTTTACATATAACCCTTACAACGCCTTTGCGTTTTATTATTTTGCAATTATCGCATATCTTTTTTACAGATGCTCTAACTTTCATAACAGCTCCACTATTTGTATCTGTAGGTAATCCTACCTTTTGTTAAATCATAGGGAGATAACTCTATCGATACTTTATCTCCTACGAGAATCTTAATAAAGTGCATTCTCATTTTACCCGAAATATGAGCAAGAATTTCATGCCCGTTATCAAGCCTAACCTTAAAGTGGGCATTGGGTAATGTTTCGGTAACTACTCCGTCAACTTTTATTGGTCCTTGTTTTGCCATCAGCAAACCGTTAAAATTTCAGCTTGACCGTTAGTTATTAAAACCGTATGCTCAAAGTGAGCCGACGGTTTTTTATCTGCGCTTACTACCGTCCAGCCATCCGAATTTGTGTTAACCTTATAGGTTCCCATATTTACCATCGGTTCGATAGCAAGAGTCATTCCTTTTTTTAACAGTGGTCCGGTTCCTTTTTTACCAAAGTTAGGAATCGATGGTTCTTCATGTAAAGATTTCCCGACGCCGTGTCCGCATAAATCACGAACTACTGAAAATCCATTCGCTTCAACAAACGTCTGTATTGCATTGGAAATATCATGAACCCTATTTCCAACAGTAGCTTTTTCGATGCCTAAATAAAGAGCTTTCTCGGTTACTTCTAACAGCTTTATCTTTTCAGCCGACATCTTACCGATACCGACAGATAAAGCCGCATCACCGTAATAGCCATTTTTTATTACACCAACGTCTATCGAAACTATTTCACCATCTAAAAGAACTCTGCTTCCGGGAATCCCGTGTACTACTTCTTCATCAATACTTGTGCAAAGTGAAGCAGGATAATCAAAAGAACCAACCTGTGAATAACCTTTAAATGCCGGAACAGCGCCGTTGCTTCTTATATACTCCTCAGCTATTTGATCCAGTTCCTTTGTTGTTACTCCCGGTTTAATATGAGCCTTTACAAGCTGAAGAGTTTCGGCAACTATCTTACAGCTTTCTTTTATATAATCTATCTCTTCTTTGCTTTTTATATAAATCACTTAATCAAAACTACCTGCGACCTTTTATTTTGCCTGATTTCATAAATCCATCGTAATGTCTCATCAGCAGATGAGATTCAATTTGGTTTAGAGTATCTAATGCAACACCAACTAAAATTAATAAGCTTGTTCCGCCAAAAAATTGAGCGAACTGACCCGAAACACCCCATACAGAAACGAAAGCCGGTAAGATTGCCACT
>CAZTDB010000268.1:0-4592 GCA_964612385.1 uncultured Ignavibacteriaceae bacterium | reverse complement strand
ATTTTATCCTGCGGCAGGTTACAGATCATAGACGGTATTTTTAATAGCATTATTCATTCTTGCCGCAGGAATTACTTTACTGCAGGTTGCCGCTAATCCTTATGTAGCCATTCTTGGAAAACCGGAAACAGCTTCAAGCCGATTAAATTTAACTCAAGCTTTCAATTCATTAGGTACGACTGTGGCTCCATATTTTGGTTCGCTTCTTATTTTGTCGGTGGCGGTAAAAAGCGCAGAAGATATTCAACAAATGAGCAGTGCAGAATTAACAGCATATCAACTTGCTGAAGCAAGTGCAGTTCAAGTACCTTATCTCAGTTTAGCGGCAGCACTTTTAGTAATTGCAGCAATATTCGCTTTAATCAAGCTGCCTGAAATAGAAGCAAGCTCTGTTGCGGCAAGCAATGGCGATGGAAAAAGCTTTGACGACCTTTCACAAAATGCATGGGGTTACAAGCATTTAGTTTTAGGAGCAATAGGAATTTTTGTTTACGTCGGTGCCGAAGTTTCTATCGGAAGTTTTTTAGTTAATTATTTCGGTCATGCCGATATAGTTGGATTACCTGAAGCTCAGGCAGGAAAATTTGTGTCGTTCTATTGGGGCGGTGCAATGGTTGGGCGATTCATCGGCTCAGCGGTTCAGAGAAAAATAAAACCGGGAACTGTTCTTGCATTTAATGCTTTAGTTGCATCCGGTTTGGTTATTACTTCTATGATGACCTACGGATATATCGCAATGTGGTCAATCCTCCTTGTCGGTTTGTTCAATTCAATAATGTTCCCAACAATTTTTACTCTAGCAATTGATGGCTTAGGTAAGCATACAGGACAAGGTTCGGGAATCCTGTGCACTGCTATTGTTGGCGGTGCAATCATACCAGTGTTGCAAGGCGTAATTGCAGACAACATAGGAATTCATCACGCTTTTATACTCCCGGTAATTTGTTACTGGTTTATTGCATATTATGGAGCAAAAGGGCATATTCCGGCACATCTAAAAATAATTAAGGGATAAAGCATGTCCTTAAAAGAAGTTGTTCTCGGAATAGACGTTGGCGGAACTTTTACAAAATTTGGATTCATCGATCGCGCCGGTGTTTGTATTGCTTATGCTCCAATCCATTGGAGGTACGGTTGCCGGAAGCCTTTTAATAAGCTGAGCATAGCTTCCCCATTCATGAATAGCACCGATACTTGCTGCTATCTCTAATGACGCCTCACCTTCAACCTTATCGGTTGTATTTTGAGTAATCGTCATCGTTGAGCCGCCTTCGATTGACAGTTGATATGTAGTATCAGCCGCAATATTATCGAAGTTTTCGATCATTTGTGCCCGGGCAACAAATGTGCACAAAAAAAGCAGAAGAAGAACGTGTAACATCTTCTTTTTCATAACTTGCCTCTCTTTTTATATTTTGATATTTGGTTTGACCATTGTCTTTTAGCGGTCAAAGGTTGATTTATGTTTAAATATTTTCTCAATAAAGCAATCCCCATAATCCAAGTATTATTAAGAACAAGAATGCCGAAAGCATGATGTTTAATTTATATCCCGCTGTATTTTTCATATTGACCAAATCGAATTTTACTTCACCAAAACTTTCCGCAAAAAGATATTGCAGCTTATCTGTAACTGTTTGTTGTGACGGCTTAGTTAAATAGCTTAAGGAAAAAATTAAAACAGCAGAAAAAAGAAATAGAAAAATTGCGAAGTGAAGGAAGTTAATTTGAGTGTAGAAAATCAAAGCTGAATTATTTAACAAACCGGTGTTGATTAATAGTTGTGCAATTAATCTGCTTACACCTATAGCTTCCCCAATTATCAATGTCCACAAAGCTGCTTTAGCTGTAGTCTGCTTTACTAACAATCCGAAAATAAATACTGCCGTTATTGGCGGACTGATAAAAGCCTGCACACTTTGAAGATACAGGTACATTTGGGAACTAATCAGCTTAACTAACGGAACTCCGAGAATAGCAAGCACAACTGTTACTGTAGTTGATAAACGACCGATAAGAACAAGCTTTCTTTCATTCGCTTCCGGGTGACGCGGCTTATAAAAATCATTCACAAACAAAGTTGCTGTAGTGTTGAAGACGCTTGCAAGCGATGACATTATGGCGGCAAGCAATCCCGCAACTACAAAACCTTTTACACCGGCGGGCAAAATATTACTTGCAAGAAGCACCGGATATGCATCATCACCGCTTACTTCCGGAAACAAAGCCGCCGCAATTAAACCGGGCAGAACTAAAATGAAAAGGGGAAGAATTTTTAACGAGGCTGCTAATAGAGAGCCGCGGCGCGCATCTTCAATTGAGCCGGCACACATTAACCGTTGTACTATATACTGATCGGTGCACCAATACCAGAATGCAATTATCGGTGCACCGAAAATTATTCCTGTCCATGGAAAATCAGGGTCTGTCATCGGCTTGAACATAGTGAAATAATCAGCCGATAGTTTGCTTCGAAGACCTTCATACCAGCCGACTTCATTCAATCCGAAAAGTGTAAGTGTAACTGCTCCTAATATCATCAGCCAGCCTTGAAATACGTGCGTTCTTATAACTGCGGAAGCACCGCCTATTACGCTGTATAAGCCGGTAATCAGCACTATTATTATTGCAGAATTGTAAATGCTTAAGCCAAATATTTTGTAAAATAAAATTCCGCCGGCGAAAAGAGTAACCGAAATTTTTGTAACTAAATAAATAATAATTGAAAGCCCGGCAAAAAACTTTCTGCTTTTTCCATCAAATCTTTTTTCTAAAAATTCGGGCATTGTAACTACACCGGCGCGATGATAAATAGGGACCAGTATCCATCCCAAAAGAATTAAAATGAAAATTGCAAGCAGTTCGAATTGTGCTACTGCTACACCGCGCACCGAACCCGAACCTGCTAATCCAACAAAGTGTTCGCTTGAGATGTTCGTCGCAAAAATCGAAAAACCGATAGCAAACCATCCCACATTTTTGCCGGCTAAAAAGTATTCGTTAAAATTCTTATCCCTTACTCTTGAATAATAAAATCCCATACTCAATACGATAATTAAGTAGGCAACAAGAATTAGTCCGTCACTGAAAGTAAAAGTATTATACACAATCAAGAATTTGTTTTAATTATATTCATTCACAAAGAATGCCATTAAAGTGCTTTCCTGTTATTGTTGAATTTTAATCGAAGTAAACACCATTTATAAAATTATGTTCTGAGTTGCTTATTAAATTGATAACCGATGCTTATTATTTTAATAACTTATGTTACGCAGAATTCATAGGACTGTATCTCTTGATTCTTAAACTATGCAAATTTTTATGCATTATAAGGTTGTAGAGACGGGGCATGCCCCGTCTCTACCGGCTGTTTTAGTCTTCCTATTAAATCTTTGCGTAAGTTGAGTTAATAACCCTAACTCACCTCAGCAAAATCATTTTTTTTGAATCGCTAAATCCGCCGGTTGAACCAGCCGATGATGCTGTCAATCTGCAAATGTAAATTCCGCTGCTCAGGTTTTCGAGATTAATTTCTGTTTCGTAAAAACCGGATTCCTTTTCTTCATTAATAAGTGAGCGAATTTCATTACCGAGAATATCATATACCTTCATTGTAACAATAGCTTTATGCGGAATGCTAAAGGATATCCTCGTTGAAGGATTAAATGGGTTAGGATAATTCTGAAAAAGTTTAAACTGAAGCGGTAATGAAGATTCATTTTCTCTCTCGACCGATACGGGTATGCCGCCGCGATTATAATATGGTGCATAAGCATTTCTCAATACAGGTGCAACTTGCTTTGGTATATCTCTGAACATGTTGTATAACCCCATACTTTGAAATCCGAACGGGTGCTGACTTGAGTACCAATCAAAAATACACCACCATGTAACACCGATTAAAAATCCGCCCCAGCTTAATGAGCCGTCGGGTTTCATTGCTGCACGAATTTGAAATGCGCGGAATGTTTCGTTAAAAACAGTTACCTGCGTACCCTGGCTTCCACCGGTTTCACCCGACCAATATTCAAACTCTGTATCAAGAATCGGTTTGTCGGGGTAAGCAATGTTTGCATATCCTAAGAAATATCTTGTTCCGTCGTAATAAGTTCCGCCGTGAAAGATGCCGAAGTACATAGTCCAACCGGCTACATCGCATACTGCCTGCGATTCATCTTCTGCACCCGGTCTATCGGCAGCGGCTGACTGTGTAATTAATCTGCCATCGTTGTAATTAAATGTTAAATCCTGTTTTACTTTTTGAATGAATGTTTTACGATTTGTAACGTCCTTGCATTCATTCGTTGTGCTCCAAAATAAAATTGAGGGACGGTTGTAATCTTTAAATACCATTTCTCTGAACATTTGCTCATGAATATGCCTTACGGAGTTTTGAATCAGCCAGGGAAGCGAATCGTCAAACCACCATACCGGAATTTCTTCGAGAATTGTAATTCCTAATCTATCGGCAATTAAATAAGTATAAAGATGATTTGGATAATGAGCAGTTCGCAGCATATTAGCATTTACATCTTTAACCATTAACAGATCATCATAAATTCTTTCAATCGGAATACTTCTTCCGTACACAG
>CAZTDB010000267.1:0-4603 GCA_964612385.1 uncultured Ignavibacteriaceae bacterium | reverse complement strand
CCCCGGCCAGTTGTATGAGTGCAGTTTTGAATAAATCTCCTTACTGAATAACCCTTTCTTATCCTCTGCTTTGTGCTTCTTAAGAAAAAAGTGTACAAGGAAAGGGATATCTTCCTTCCTCTCTCTTAAAGGGGGAATTTTTAATGGAATAATGTTCAGTCTGTAATACAAATCTTCCCGAAATAACTTTTGTTCGATTCTCTTTTTCAAATCAACTTTTGTTGCACAAACGATGCGTACATCAATCGGGATTAATTCACCTCCCCCAATACGTGTAATTTCTCTTTCCTGTATAACTCGTAAAAGTTTTACCTGCATATTAAGCGGGAAATCATCGATGTCGTCTATAAACAAAGTCCCCTTGTCGGCTCGTTCAAAATAGCCAATGTGCCTTTTTACCGAACCGGTAAATGCTCCTTTTTCATAACCGAATAATTCACTTTCTAACAAGCTTTCAGGAATACTCGAGCAGCTTACGGTAATAAAATTTTCGTCTTTTCTCGTGCTTAGCTGATGCAGTGTTTTGGCAGCTAATTCTTTACCGGTTCCGCTTTCTCCTTCTATTAAAACGGTTGAGTCGCTGTTTGCAATTTGAGTAATAGTATCTTTTAATTTTTTTATCAGAGGTGAAGTACCAATGATAGTTTTATTTTCTAATAATTTAATTCGATCCTTTAATTTTAAATTTTCATCCAATGCGATGTGCAATTGGCGGATGTTTCGAAGTATCGAAAGCAGCTTTTCGGGAGAGAATGGTTTGGTTAAGTAATCGTAAGCTCCAATTTTAAGTGCCGTAACAGCGGTTTCAACCGTTGCATAAGCGGTAATAAGAATTACTTTGCACTGAGGTGAGATTGCAAGAACCGATGTTAGTATATCTAATCCATTTAATTTTGGAAGCCGGAGATCTGTTATTACAATTTCCGGCAGTTCTCTTTTAAATATATTTAATCCGGTTTCTCCGTCTTCAGCAATGAAAACGTTATAACCTTCTTTCTTCAAAGTGTTAGATAACGAAATCCTTGTAATCTTTTCGTCTTCGATAATCAATAGTTTCATTTCAATTCCCTACTGGTAAAATTACTTTAAATGCTGTGCCTCTATTACGCTGGCTTTCTACTTCAATTCTGCCTCCGTGCGATTCAACAATACCAAGGCAAACTGATAAGCCTAAACCTGTGCCGGTTCCGATTTCTTTAGTTGTAAAAAACGGATCGAATATTTTTTTCATGTTGTCTTTTTCAATGCCTATGCCATTGTCTTGAATTTCCATGAAGATATTTTGATCATCTAACATACCCGTTGTGATATTAATTAGTCCCTCCATTTCTATTGCATCAAAACTGTTCAGAAGCAAATTCATAATTACTTCCTGGAAAAGATGATAATCAACTTTTACTTCGGGAAGATTGTCAGTCAGGTTCAATTCTATCTTAGTGTCTTTCTCTTTCAGCCTGTAATCGAAAAGCGTAACTACTTTTACGATCGATTCATTTATGCTGATAAACGACTCGGATTTGGACTGCTGCCTTGCAAAACCGAGCAGCTTGGTTACAACTCTTTCTATGTTATTTATTCCTTCATTGATAAGAGTGATGTACTCTTTAATTTGCTCGGTATTTTCAGGTTCTTGTTGAATGGAATAAAGGCAGGACTTTATACCATTCAGCGGATTGTTTACCTGATGAGCAACCCCCGATGCAAGTCTTCCAATCGAAGCTAATTTTTCAGCTTGATAAATCTGCTTTTGGGCTTTTTCCAGTTCAATCTTTGAATTGTCAAGTCTTTTCTTCATCAATCCGAAATGATGATAAAGAAAGCCAATCTCATCATAAAGGTTAGGCAGAGAAACGTCGAAACCTGTATCTAAATCGATCTTGTCAATTTCATAAACTAATTTTTCGAGTGATGAAGTAAGGTGGTTGACCGATAAATAAAGAATGATTGAAACAATTGAAGTAACAAGGAGTGTTGCACCAAAAAGCAGAAAAAATATATTTTTAATTTCATCTCTAATAGGCTGTGCATCAAATCCTATTTTTGTAGATCCCCAGGGCTTGCCGGAAAAAATCAACGGCATATCCGCCTCAATAACCCAACTAAATTTTGGATGATTGAAAATTATAATTTGTTCTTTCAATACCGAAGAGCTTATAGTTTCTAAATCAACCGGAGAACTTATATATCCGCCGTCGTGTATCCGTGTTATAATAGGCGTTCCTTCTTTATCGAAAATAATTACATATTTCACATTCCCAAGCTTATTAATGAAATTATCAATATATGTTTCCAGAATATTTTCCTTCTGAAATATGCTTTTTTCCTCAAAGATTAAAGCATCGATAACCGTTACTGCAAATGTATTTGAAACCGATAAAACGTTTTCGGATTGCTTCTGAATTATTATTTCTCTCCATTTCAGCAGAAGCACAATGGATATGAGCAGCATTAAAGAGATTATAACAATCCCGATTAAAAATAATATTCTTGTTTTTAAACTTGATTTTAAGATAAACATAACGCTAAAACATTATTTGCTGATTGCTCTAATGAAATCATAATCACCATCGCTCGCTTCTTCAAAGCCATATACAAATTCGTTATCCCAATTTTTTGTAATTGACGCTCTTTCAGGATTAAGTTGATTTATTTCAAGCAGTGTTTTTTTAATATCACCAATTAACTTTTCGTCAAAATCGGCTGCAACTACAATTGGAGAAGTTGGGATAGGATCGGAGTATAGAATGATTCTAATTCCGTTAGTTACAAGATTTTTTACCAGATATTCTCTTGTTACTCCAGCATCAAAATTACCGCGGGAAACCTGGTAGACTACGCTTTGATGATGCGGAAAGTGTTGTATTTCAGCTAAATCTCTTTCATCAAGCCGGTATTTCTTAAACTCATACTTAATCAGCCAGTTGCCTGAAAAAGATTCTTTCGACGGCAATGCAAGTCTCTTCCCTTTAAGGTCATTTAATCCGTAAATTTCGCTGGATGAGTTTGCAATCAAAACCGATCGGGAGTAAGGTTGAAAATTTTCATTCAATGGTTTTAATATCGGAAGCACACCATGTTCTTTGTGTGCCTGAACATAAACGTATGAACCTAAGAATGCGGCTGATACTTTTTTATTTATCAGCATCTTAACCGCTTCATGATAATCGCTGCTTAATTTTAATTCAAAACGATATTTTGTTTTAGATGTTAAATAATCAAGCAGCGGCTGGTAGCCCCTGTAAATTATGTTTGGAGGATATCTCGAAATCACACCGATGTAAACCACCGGTTTTTTCATTACAGTCGTATCAATAACTACATCTCTTCTACCGGGTTCGATTGTCGTAGTAATATTCAGCGAGTAATTATAAAATAAAATTGTAAATGCTGTGCCCGCTATCAGCAAAGCGAATATAATTATTAAAAATTTTCTTTTCAGCATCGAATAAATTCTATTCACGTTAATTCCGGTTGAGTTATAGAAAATAATGTTCCAACACGATTCCATGAATATGACGAAGAAATGGTAGAAATTTTCTGTTCTCACTTAAATTGACGACGAGCCATCGTCAAAACGACTAAATGTCGTCGTTCAATATTAATCATTTCCTGCAAAACTTAACAGTAGATAAGATTTCAACCAATAAAAACTAATAGTACCCTTTGGCATACTCATTGAATCTTTTATCTACAAGTCCACACTTCAAAGCTCGTAAATCAAAATTCAACTTTGATTTTGGACTGAAATGTCTTCAGCTTCATTATTTTGAAGCTCTGTAAGATTAAAAATCTTTTATGCCTGAATGGTTTACTAAAAATCATCAATTATATTTTCTCAACCAATAAGAGGAGTGTATATGCAAGAAATAATCCCCCGCTGGGAGTGGCGAACATTTATCAACGATCTAGGAAAAGCCGAAGCTAATATTAGGAAGCATCCCGAAGGAAAAACTCGCCAAAGCTCGGAGGTCTATATTCTTTCTGAAGTTAGCATGGATAATACAAAAATTCGCGATGGCTTGATGGATATTAAAACTCTTCAGCAGGTAAATGAAGACCGGCTTGAGCAATGGCTTCCAATAATGAAGGGAATGTTCCCTCTTCCGTCATCAGAGATTGCTAAGGTTTTCAAGTGCTTCAGGGTTGCTTTGCCACAGATGCAGCGTTCAGAATACACTTTCGAACAATATATTGATGAATTGATCCGCACTTCAAAACTGTTAAAAGCCGTTGATGTTGTAAAAAAAAGAACAGGCTTTACAATTAACAATTGCATAGTTGAAATTGCCGAAGTGACTGTTGAAAGGATAGTAATTAAAACAGCCGCAGTGGAACAAGAAGATCCTGCATTGGTTATCAGCACCGTAAGAGAATTGGAACTGGATGTTTTCCCGAATATAAATTACTTGCGTGGCTTAAAAAACCTGGTAGGAATGAAATAAGGAGAAATTATGGCAAAAGAGATTGAACGAAAATTTTTAGTAAAAGGGGAATTCAAAAGTCAAGCAAGCAAAAAAACACGTATTGTTCAAGGTTATCTCTCCTCTGTTCCGGAAAGAACCGTAAGGGTTCGAATAAAGGGTTATAAAGGATTCTTAACCAT
>CAZTDB010000266.1:0-4612 GCA_964612385.1 uncultured Ignavibacteriaceae bacterium | reverse complement strand
TGTATTACCTCTTACAATTCCAAATGTTTTTTTTATTTCTTTACCGGGTATGTTAGATGATGTTATTATTATCATCTTTGGATCTCCTTATAATTATCTCTTTTTGATGTAAAAATTTTTTCGCGCACAATTGAAAATAAAAGAATAAGAATACCAAAAACAAACACACCAATACCAAACTTTACCAACGACGGAGTTTCCGTATCACTAATGAATGCCTGTACCGATTCGAATGCAACATAAGCAAAAAAGATTAATGCCCCGATTGAAACGGCAACCCAGGCAATCCCGCGTTCAACTTTATTGTAAATGCTCATCCAGTAGCTGTCCCAAACTTCTTTTGAGGGATTTTTCAATTTCATTTTTTTTAACACCTCCTTAATTCTTTTTTGTTCAAAAAATTCTTCTTTTAAATGCACATTGCTTTCAAGCAGATTATCGAACTCTGCTTTTTCCTCAATATTGAGATCGTTATCAAAATATTTTTCCATCAGAAATATGAATCTTTCGTTAATCATAATTTTCCTGCCATTTTTTGTGCTAATTTTTTTCTTGCATAAAATAATTTCGACATTACTGTTCCGATTGGGATGTTCAGTAATTCAGAAATTTCTTTATAACTATAATTCTCAAATTCTCTTAGGATAATAACTTCCTTTTCCTCTATCGTCAAATCAGCAATAGCCTCTTGAAGCGAAGCAATTAATTCATCCTGTTCAATCTTATTTTGAATATCTTCCGAGAGAAATTGTTCCTGTGAAATTTCAAGGAATGGTTCTTCTCTCAGATTTTTACGGTCGCGTATCTGATTCAAACATAAATTTTTCAGAATCTTATAGAACCATGTAAAAAAATTTTTTGAGGAATCAAACTTATAATAACTTCTATATGCTCTTAAAAAGGCTTCCTGCGATGCCTCCATAGCTAAATCATGCGAGCCTAATAATCCAAGTGCCGTAAAGTAAGCCCGTTTCATATTAGCTTTAACATGATGTTCAAACTCTTTTAGTTGCTTCGGTGATAAACCGGTTTCCAAATCAACCGCCTTTAATTGTTTCATTAATGATACACACTAAATTAACTTTTATTCAAAAAATAAAGTACTTTTCCGGCGGATATTTAATACGACTTTATTGCAATTTTTCCTAATAATGATTTCCAAAGAAAGTGATTGCTTTTCAGATTTATTTATTGAAGCCGGTTAATTACCTCTTTTATATCATTGTTGAATACACGAAAGTAAAAAAATGAAACGTAGTGAATTGTTAGAATCTTATTTAAAAGGTCACG
This sequence comes from uncultured Ignavibacteriaceae bacterium, assembly GCA_964612385.1. Lineage (GTDB taxonomy): Bacteria > Bacteroidota > Ignavibacteria > Ignavibacteriales > Ignavibacteriaceae > JAGUYG01. Next base: position 3,322 of record CAZTDB010000266.1, on the reverse strand, counting down.
AGAAAATAAAAAAAGCCTTGCTAGAAATTCCGGCGAAAATGTGGGATTATAAGCCGGCGGAAGACAAGTGGAGCGTGAAAGAAATAGTTGTCCATTTAGCCGATAGTGAAGCAAATGCTTACGTAAGATGCCGGAAGATTGTAGCTGAAAGCGGGTCAGGTATTACAGTCTATAACCGAAATCTTTGGGCAGCCAATCTTAATTATAAACAGCAAAATATAGAACAAGCACTTGAACTTTTTAAGTGTTTAAGATTAACAACTTATCATCTGCTCCGTTCTTTACCGGAAGATAAATGGCGGAATTTTATTATTCACCCCGAAACCGGTGAAATAACGCTTGAAAAATGGCTGATGACTTATGAGAATCACGTTAGTATTCATATTGAACAAATGAAAAAGAATTACGAGGATTGGATTGAAAAGCAGAAGAAGAAAATTGGGTGAACCGAAGATAGTTTTTTGTTTCACTGCTTTTAAGTTAGGTTTATTGAATACAGCGGGTAATCATCTTAATAAGATTAATGGAATCTCTTGATCGAATTATTTCAAGTTATATTATGAAGTGAGCGAAACGGAGTTTCGCTCTACATTCAAATGTGAATTAATAACTCACGTTACGCAAAATATTAGTCAGCAGATTAAATTCGAAAGTAAAGACGGGGCATGCCCCGTCTCTACAACCTAATAATGCGTAAAATATCGCATAGCTTGAGTACGAGAACAAACGGTTATATGAACATTGCGTAACGTGAGTTAATAATCTAAGCTGTTACGGTTAATAATTCTTTATTGATTGCTTCTTTTAAAGCTTCCTTTGGTAAAGCACCAACTGCCATTTTTGGCTGCCCTTCCATAGGCACAAAAAGGAGCGAAGGTATGCTTCTTATGCCAAAAGCGCCTGCAAGCTCTTGTTCTTCATCGGTGTTTACCTTATAAAAATTTACCTTGCCTTTGTATTCTTCCGATAACTCGTCGATAATTGGACCAACCATGCGGCAGGGTCCGCACCACGGCGCCCAAAAATCAATTACGCATGGCAGCTCACCTTCGAATTTCCATTCTTTATTTTTTTCCCAATTAAAAACTTTTTCGAAAAATTTTTCTTTGTTTAAATGTTCAGTCATGATGTTCCTTCTGTAATTATTTATTGTTCCATTCAATAATTCCGCCCTTTAAGTTAGCGGAGCGGAATCCGTTTTTATTAAGTATTGCAGCGGCAGTAAGACTTCTGCTTCCGCTGTAGCAGTAACAAATTATCTCTTTGCCCTTGAATTTTTCAAGGTCATTTAATCTCTCTTTCAATTCATGCAGCGGAATATGAATTGAACCGCTGATTTGATAAGAATTTCTTTCCCTCAAAGTTCTAACATCGAGGAAGAGAACATTGTTAGATTTTGAACGCTTTTTTGCCGCTGCCGCATCATAATTTTTTACCGACTTTTGCATGAAAAATCTTCTGCCGTAAAACCAAAGCAGCAAAACTAAAAGCGCTATAAGTAATATTTGTTCGGATGTCATCTATTTTAAATTTAATAAATTATGATTACTGACCGTAAGATTCGAAAAAGAGGAATTGGTTTCAGGTGATTCAAAAATAGTTTTGTTGACGTTTGCCTATTTCCTAGAACGCGAACTAACAGGGTAACTTAATATTGGACTTCAGGAAAAATACTTTTTGTGTTTACTTAGTGAATTTTCTACACTTTTATATAATTCTTTATTTCACGGAGTGCCTCAGAGTAATAATTGAGTTACAGAGAGATAAATTATTTTGGAAAGTAATTGAAAAAATTTTTTGTGGTATTTCTGATTAAATAATTAAAAAGATGCAGAAAATATTCTAGCGAGTTCGAAATTACATTGATTAGAAGAACCGGTTTACTTTTTTACTTCATTTACATTTCCGCTCGCTATTTTCTCCATCACGTCCGCAAACAAATCTATTTCCGACAGAAGCGTGTAAACATTAGGGGTGATGCGCATTCCCTCGAATTCGGCGTGCTTAATTTGTGTAACAAAAATTCTGTGCTTGTCAAATAAATAAGAGACAACCTTATCTACATCGGTTCCTTCAATATGAACGTTTATAATACCGCACCATTGCGAATCGTCGTTTATGTTTGTCATGAATTTAACGTTGTCAAAATTTTTTAGCCGGTCGATCCACCTCTTGTGTAAATATCTCAGGCGTTGTGCTTTCCTTTCAAGTCCAATTGTTTCATTGAAAGTTAATGCTTCGGCAATGGCATTGTGATTCGCTGCGGGATGCGTACCGATTTCTTCAAACTTGCGAATATTATCATCCATTTCGGCAGGGGCACACATAAGCGGCCAGATATTCGGAATAAAATTTTTTCTTACGTAAAGAAATCCTGTGCCGACCGGTGCAAAGGTCCATTTATGAAGACTTGTTCCAAAGTAATCACACTCGAGGTCTTTAAGTGTAAACGGAAAGTGGAAGAACGAATGAGCACCGTCGCAAATCAATGGGATTCCTTTAGCATGGGCAATTTTACTTATCTCTTTTATTGGCAGTATTTGTCCCGTTAAAAAAACAACATGACACAAAAGAATCAGCTTTGTGCGGGGAGTAATTGCTTCTTCAACTCTATCAATGAAATCCCGTTTATTCATTAATGGAACAGGATAAGAAACTTTTTTAATGATTACACCATCCCGTCTTGCACGTTGATCCCATGTAGTTAACATGCGGGGATAATCCTGTGTTGTGGTGATTATCTCATCGCCGGCTTTTAGATCATATCCGAGCTGAATATTTTCAAGCGCCTCGCTTGCATTTCGGGTTATTGCAATTTCTTCTTTATCGCATCCGAATCGCAAAGCAATTTGTTCCCTCACACTTTCTATATTCGGTTCGAGATGACGCCACATAAAATAAGACGGTGATTGATTAGAATAATCTAAGTGTCTCTTCAGTGCATCGTGAACTAATCTCGGACTGGGCGAAACACCGCCGTTATTTAGATTTATGATAGTTCTATCCACATCAAAAGCGGATTGGATTCGTCCCCAAAATGATTCGTTGCCCGCAGTTTGGTTGGGCAAATCGGCAGGGTTTAAACTTGCAACTGCTTCAGTTACGCGTGCAAGCGAATCGCTTCTTAAAAAAATGAAGGCAGCACCGCCTGCGGCGGCAATCTTCGATAAAAATTTTCTTCTTGAGTTCATTTTTTTCTCTTTGTTTTCATTAAAAGCAACAATTTTACTTAAGAAATCACAGCGTCAATGCAAAGTGAAATTATTTATGAGGCGTATCTAAAAAGGTCTTATTAGGAAATTTTGAATAGAAATATTTCTAA
>CAZTDB010000265.1:0-4612 GCA_964612385.1 uncultured Ignavibacteriaceae bacterium | reverse complement strand
TGCACCGCCTATTGCTATCAAAGTTCCACCGTTTGAAATCCAGTCTTTCAATTTCTTTACGCCGTCTTTACCAAAAATTCTTTCTCCTGAAGACAATGACGGCAGGATTAAAACATTATACTTCCTCAAATCGACGCCCGAAAAATAATCGTGGTTTATTATCGAGTATTTCATCTTCAGTTCATTATCCAACAAATACCACAGTGAACCAAAACTGCCGGAGCTGATTGCGGGTCCTGTTAAGATTGCCGTTCTTGGTTCGGCAAGCAAGCGGAACTCGTTTCCGCCTAAATCCGGACCGTCCTGGCTTAAAGCAGTCTTAACTCCAACTATTTGCACGCCTGTTTCTTGTGCTATTTTTATTAAGCTGCTCGGTAGGTGTTGAGGATTTTCATTACGTCTGATTAATAAAGTTCCTCTTTCATACGAACGCCCTTCAATCTTAAACGGCTTTTGAGCCGAACGAACTTTGTATCCTGCTTCGAATAATTTTATTAATGCATCAACTGCTTTATCTTTGCCGTATTCAATCAGAAATCCAAACGCCGCATCAGAATTTATTAAGCTGCCTGTGTGATTCGATAATCCGGTAACGAGATTCATTTCAACTTTGGGCAGATCCTTTGTTGTATAAGCATCCAATCCATAAGCCATCAGCATTGACCACGAGCCTACTTCATACATACGCGTGCCTTCGCCTTTCTCCAATGATTCCCTTTCCCATTTAAGAAATGAATTTGTCATTCTCGGATCGAATTCAAGAATTGCATTTATTAAATGCCTCATCGGCTGATCGAGTCGAATGATAAAACTACCTTTCGGAAAATTTTTCTGAACGGGATTTGAATCCCAATAGCTATTAATATTTTTTAACGTGAAATTATTCTCGGCACGGTGAACTTCTATTCCTTGCATCAGAAGTTTCTCAATCAGCTTTTCGACCCTCGACAAATTTTTTCTCGGATCGATTAAATAAGCCATTATATCTTTTCCGCTCTGCGGTGCAATTGCGTTCTTATTAATTTGATAATAACTATTAAGCATCGCCTTACGATTTTCCGTAGCAGTTGAAAGATTAGCAAGTGAGCTTACAAATTGTTTATGTACTGCTTCTCTGAAAGATAGGGTCGTTCCGTCCTGCCTTTTCACAATTGAACCGTCTGTAGATGCCTGCTCATAAAGGATACTCAAAGCTCCGGTAAATCCTGGCCATGAGCTGCCGTAGCCCGGATACCATTCATCAAGCCACTCTCTGGTATAATAACTCCAGCCGTATCGGTCAAAGGCTTTAGCCTGTGCCGATGCAAATACACCCCACCATTGTTTTATCAAGGGACTAAGATTAGGATTAAACGGCTCTCTTGGTGGATTAAAAAGATAAGTATCGAGCGATCCCATTTCATGCGCATCAACTACAAGCTGCGGTTTCCATTCAAGCACTGCTTTTACACGCTCGCGGCTTTCGGGGTGAGCCAGAATAAACCAATCGCGGTTAAGATCGAATAAGTAATGATTTGTTCTTCCCCATGGCCAAACACCCGTATGCTGAATGCTTTGAACATCAGAATTTGGAAAATGACTTTTCCATTGTTCCATTTGTGCAAGATACCTTTCTCTGCCATCGGGATTTTCCATAGGATAGATGCCGATGATTAATTCTTTCAACAGCTTTTCTGTCGCTGAATCAACTCCGGCAGCTAATTGATATGCAAGTTGAACCGAAGCATCAGTTCCCGACAGTTCATCGCCATGTATGCTGTACATCATCATCGCTGAGCCTGGCGTGGTTTCTATGATTTTTTGTGCTTCGGAATCGGAAGATAATTTACGAACATCGGATAGCTTTGCAAGATTATTTTTTATTTCATCAAGCCTTGAAATATTTTCAGGAGAGCTTATAATTAAATAAAACAATTTTCTTTCTTCATAAGTCTGTCCGGATTCGATTAGCATTACTCGATTTGATTTCTCTGAGAGTAATTTAAAATAAGAATAAACCTGAACGTGCCGGACAGGCTGCATACCTATTTCAAAACCAATTATATCTGACGGAGCTGGAATCGATTTATTATAAATACCATCGGGGTAAAATGGAATTGGTTCGATTTGAGGGAATATATTCGAAACAAAAAGAGAGTAAAACAATACCATTAAAATTGTTAACCGAATATCGGTCAATGGTGAGATAAGCCGCTGCATGGTGTTATACCCTTTCAGTAATATTTTTATTTTATAATTTTTAGTGTTAAGATTAATCTTATTTCACGAATTTAAAGTCTCCTCAAACTTCATTTTAATACCGAGCTGTTTTAAATCATCAAGAACAGTTTTATAACATTCCTCATCTTCACCGATATATTCAGGCGGACAAATTCCTTTCCGGCTAAACTTACCATTTAGAATTAATCGTGCTGCTGAAGTACATGTATAACCTGTAGTTCGCGCCATAGATGACATATTTGTTTGAACATCATATTTATCAAATAAATCAAAGATAATTTGTTTTTTCTTATGATTATCTGCGCCTTCAATTAATACCCTTAGTACGGTGAACTCATGTTCATTTTCATCTAAGTGCCACAGCGGGAATAAAAGCTTAGATGTAAAATTAATTGGTTTAATCAATTTTCCATTAATATCAATTGGCTCTTTGTTAAAGAAACCGGCTTCACTTAATACTTTCATGTATTCTATATGTCCCGGATAACGAAGTGTTTTTTCAATCATGTTGGGGATTCTTATTGTAGAGAGTAATGTCCGCAGCCCATCAGTATTAAAAGCTTCCAATTCACCGACCGATTCAAATTCAATTAATTCCGGTTCAGACAGCGCCGGTTTTACAACTACGTTACCATTTTTAACTACTCGCGCAGGACGCGTATATTCTTCAATTACATCCGACGGAGAAAAAGGAGCTTTGTATTCAAAAGGCCATTCTCTTTGAAACGGCAGCCCGCCGACATAACATTTAAAAGAATTTATTTTCATTTTGGAATTATAATAGCCAATGATAATATTGCTAAGACCGGGTGCTACTCCGCAGTCTACTACCGCGGTAACATTCTTCTGCTTAGCTAATGTATCAAGTTCAAACGGATCTTCTCCGAAGAATGAGATATCCACTACATTTTTACCTAATTGAATTATTTGCTTCAAAGTATTAAAACCTAAAAAACCCGGCACAGCACCGATCACTAAATCGGCATCCGAAACGGATCCGGAAATTTTTCCCCAATCGGTAATATCTATTAGCGCAGTTTGAATAGGAAAGTTTGATTTAAGTCTGTCAAGTTTCGTTTGATCAATATCTATCGCAATAACGGAATAATCGTTAAAAAGGTCGGCTGCAATTGCTTTACCAATTAATCCCGCTCCGAGTAATACAACTTTTTTCATAAATTTTTCCACTTAATTAATTCGTATTGAAAAAATTATTTACAATCTCAACAAATTTTTCCATTTCACAGCCTGGGGCTAAATGCCCGCAGTCATTTTCGAATTTATACAACGGTGCATTAAGTAAATTGGCAAACTCAATCGAAGGTGTTGGATTAACCATGTGGTCTTTAGTTCCAACAATAATAAATACTTTCGCTTTAACCGCCGAGGCTGTTTCTTCAAGAGAGCTGTTGAATGATTTTGTTATATCATGATTCATCATCGCCTTTAACTGTGACGCCCAATCATCGGCATTAAAAATTTTTGCATAATTTTCGTAAGTGGTGTTGATGAACTCATTAAATTCTTCCGGGCCGGTTTTACTGATGCGATAAGCCGGAGTTTGCAGTGCATAAGTCTGTAATCCCGCTATTGCTTTAATTAATTCTTTTTCGGAAGAATCGCATTTTTTTGCCAGCTCGATTATATTCAATTCGGTTTGCCAGAGAAGTTTATCGTAAGATGTTAAGAAAGGAGTTCCGACATAGGCAATAGCTCTTTCTATAAAATCGGGATAAGTAACAATCCATTGCATCACCTGCATACCGCCCATTGATCCGCCGATCATTCCATAAATTTTTTTTAATCCCAGCACTTCTGTAAGAAGACGATACTGGCTGTTTACAATATCGGGAATTGTAATATCGGGAAATTTATCGCCGGCTTGTTCTGCACTGTTTGAAGGCGAAGACGAAATGCCGTTTCCTAATGCATCAACGGTTATGACGTAAAACTTTGTGCTGTCGGCTAACTTACCCGGTCCTACATGGTTCATCAGGCTTTCTGATTTTCCGCCGAACCAGGTCGGAAATAAAATTACGTTCGAATTATCTTCGCTAAGCTTACCGAAAACTCTGTAACCAATTTTACAGTCTTTAATTATTTCCCCGCTGATTAATCGGAAATCACCCAAATCTGCAAATAGTTGTGCGGATTGGGCAGTTGTTTCAAGAGTTAAAACGAAAATTAAGGTTAATATGCAGTGCAACGCTTTCATGGAAATCCCCGGCTAAATTTTAAAATAAGCTGTTCTAATCTATCAGATTATTTCTTTTTTTGCTAATCGATAATCAACATTTGGAAGGTAAAGGTGAATGATTGTTCGAAGAATCCTTTGGACATGGCTGCATGGTTATATGGTTAAATGATTGAATGATATATAGAATAGATTTTT
>CAZTDB010000264.1:0-4619 GCA_964612385.1 uncultured Ignavibacteriaceae bacterium | reverse complement strand
ATTTCCTTAATGAAAATACCTTTTTAGAGAAGACTCATTTACGGAAAGAATTGATTTGCAATTCCGGAGTGAATAAAGAATATTAAACTGATTGAATGAAGATTAAGCTGATATCATCTTCAAATTTGTTGCCCGTAAATTTTACGAATTCGCTCTTTACCGTTTCGAAAGGATTTTCTTTTAAGGACAATTCTTTTAAAATTGTCTCAAGTGCTTGTGCCCCAAACTGCTCGCCGTCTTTATTTCTTGATTCCATTATACCGTCTGTAACCATCATGATAAAATCGCCTTCTTCTAAATTAAATGATTCGTCTTCATAATTGCCTTCTTCGGTAAATCCCAGCAGCATTCCTGTAGAACTAATTTTTACTACCTCTGAATTGCCAGCCTTTCGATGGATAATCGGCAGATCACCCGCGCCTGAATATTTTACTGATTTAGTTACTCTATTGATCACAACCACAGAGAGAGTTGTGAATACTTCACTTACTTTTGCATCTTTATAAACGGATTTATTTACTTGCTGAAGAATTTCACTGGGCGAATATTCTTTTGAATTCTGAAGCACCACCCGGATTGCGCTTCTGATATAACCTGCATAAGCAAAAGCAAAATACCACGCACCCCACTTTTTACCCATCACATCACCAAGAATTACTGCGAGATTCTCATCGTCCAATTCAAAATAATCGATAAAATCACCTCCGGGGATTCCCTTAAAAGGCATGTGCCACTGTTCGATTTTAAAGCCTTCAAGTTTTGGACTTCTATCCGGAACAACTTTTACACGCAATGAATCTGCAGCTTCGTGAAGTTCAGTTACAACTCTTTGACGTTCTTTGCCGAGACTTTTAAGAATAGCACTTACTTTAGCAACCACAACCCGTGGTCCGGCTGTTTTAAGAACGTAATCGGTAATACCAAGATCATAACCATCCAGAATATCGGTTTCATCTCCTTTAGCTGTTAAAAAAACGAAAGGAATTTGCCTGAGTCCCGGTTCACCTAACAACATTCTTCTGAATGTGAAGCCGTCAATTTCAGGCATCATTATATCAGAGATGATAATATCGGGAGGAGATTTTTTTATGATAGTCATCCCTTCTTCGGCACCGCCTGCAACTTCACATTCAAAACCCGATTTGCTTAAGTTATATTGAAAAAGTCTTGCTAGTGAAAGATCGTCATCTACCAGAACAACTCTTAGAGTTTCTTCTGTAAAAGATTGTTCGATGGTTTTTTTCGTACCGTATTCTTTAAGTATATCGGAACGTCTGAGCAGTCCTTTTACTTTTAATATTAATTCGTCAACATTAAATGGCTTTGTAATTATATCGTCGCCGCCAGCTTCAAGAGCTTGGGATTTATCTTCAATACTTGTTTTAGCAGTAACAAAAACAAACGGAAGGAGTTTAAATTTATCTTGCTCTCGTACAATCTTACAAAAAGTAAAACCGTCCATTTCATTCATGCTTATATCGCAGAGCACTAAGTCTACCGATTTGTCATTAAGCCAGCTTAAACCTTCCCGCGCATCCTTAGCTTCAAGTATGTTAAAGTCATTAGCTCTTAAATGGTGACTAATCAGTTTTCTAACCGTTACATCATCATCTATAATTAATATTGTTCGTTTTTCATTGCTCATTAAAGTAATTGAAATTATTTAAAACTTTTTATTGCTTCTTGTTTGCTTTCAAAGGATTCAAACACACGGTACATTCTCGTAAGCTCAAACATAGAATGAACGGCGGGTTGAAATCCAACAAGCCTTAAATCGCCGCCGAAGCTTGTAACTTTTTTCAGCGAAACCACCAGCGAACCTAAAAAGGTGGAGTCGATAAATTCACAAACGGATAAATCGACAATTATTTTTCGCCAGCCGGCTTCAATATCTTCGCTGAGTATGTATTTAAAATCTTCAGCTTCTTTTAGAGTTGCCCTGGTTAAGTTGACAACTTCCACAACAACATCGCTGTGTACTTCCCTTTTAAAATCCATTTAAAACCTTAAATAATTGTTGGATAGATTCGCTTATTCATAAGCGCGGTTTTCAATTTTGTATTTATCCATTAACCTGTAGATAGTTGCTCTTCCTAACTGAAGTTTTTTTGCAGCTTCTACTATATTTCCCTTTGTTACTTTTAATGCATGTCTTATAGCTTGTTCTTTTATGCTCTCAAATGGCAGAATTGTATCCTGATCGAATAGTCCGCCTGAAATATCAGAGACGGAAACCGATGCGCTCGTTTTGATGTGGGGAGGAAGGTCATCAATGTCGATTACATCTTTTTCTGAAAGTATTAAGCACCGCTCAATTGTATTTTCCATTTCGCGAACGTTTCCGGGCCAGTTGTAATCGTAAAAAAGCTTAAGCACTTTTTTTGAGTAACCCTTAATTTCTTTCCCTAACTTTTTATTAAAAGTTTCGAGGAAATAATTTGCGAGCGAGAGGATATCACCTCTTCTTTGCCTGAGAGGAGGAATGTGAATCGGGAAAGAATTAAGGCGGTAAAAAAGATCTTCGCGAAATTCCTTTTGCTCAACAGCGGCTTTTAAATCTCTGTTTGTTGCCGATATTATTCTTACATCAGTTTTAATTAGTTCATTGCCGCCTACTCTTTCAAACTCCTTTTCCTGAATTACTCTTAGCAATTTAGCTTGCAGCAGCATTTCAAGTTCACCTACTTCATCCAGAAAAATCGTCCCTTCGTTTGCAAGCTCAAACTTACCGAGCTTTCTTTGATGCGCACCTGTGAATGATCCTTTTTCGTGTCCGAATAGTTCGCTCTCCAAAAGTTCGCGTGGAATAGAAGCACAATTTACTACTATGAATGGTTTATCTTTTCTTTTACCGTTATAATGGATGGCACGGGCAATCAGTTCTTTACCGGTTCCGCTTTCTCCGTAAATGAGAACCGTTATATCATTGTTTAAAACTTTAGTTACCAGCTTAAAGACATCCTGCATTTTACCGTCAGCCGAAACAATGTTATCAAAGCTGTACTCGCGTTTTACATTTTCCTTTAGATTTTCAAGCTCGCGAATTAAATCGTAATTTTTTATAGCATTTTTTATTGCAGGTTCCAGGCGCTGATAATCAATCGGCTTAGGGAAGTAATCGTAAGCACCATATCGAAGAGAATCCACTGCCACCTCGATGCTGCCTTGAGCGGACAACATTAAAACGGGCAAGTATTCATCAAATTGTTTTATCCGTTTTAATGTTTCGAGCCCGTCTAATCCGGGAAGCATTATATCAAGCAGGATTAGGTCTGGCTTGGTGTGGAGCTTTTTCAGAACATCTTCGCCGTTAGTAAAAGTTTCAACTTCATATTGCCACTTGTCTCTCAGCCAATAAGTGAGGAGTTTAGTGATTGCTAATTCATCATCTACGATAAAAACTATTTTGTTCACGTTCATACCTTATAAAGATTATTTTTTATTGTTTTTGGGCAGCTTGACAATAACAGTCGTCCCTTTGTTAACATCGCTTTGAATATTAATAAATCCTTTATGCAAATCTACAATTTGTTTTACAAAAACCAATCCTATCCCGGTGCCGGGTTTATCCACCGGAATACCGGAAGCTCTGTAGAATTTGTTGAAAATGTGCGGAAGGTCTTTTGGTGCAATACCAATTCCTGTATCTGTAACTATAACTTCACATTCTTTATATAGAGATTGAATATAAATTGAAATCCTCCCCTTTTCGGGAGTAAATTTAACTGCATTGCTTATCAATCCGTTAAACACTTGATGAATTCTTTCCCTATCGGCATAAAGCATTACGCTTTCCGGAGGAAAATTCAGGCTTAAATTAATATTTTTAGTTTGAATTTCAGAATTTGAATTTTGTATAATCTCATCGAAAATCTTTACAAGATCGAATTCCGATTTATTTAATCTAATCTTCCCTTCTTCTATTTTGGATAAATCCAGCACATCGTTTATCAGCCTGGCTAATCGTTTCCCCTCATTAAGAATGATTGTATTAAATTCAATTTTCATTTCTTCCGGTAAATTTTTATCGGCAGCGATCGTTTCCGAGAATCCGATAATAGAAGCAAGCGGGGTTCTGAATTCATGCGAAATGTTAGAAATAAATTCGCTTTTCATTCTGTTTAATTCATGCAAGATTGATTTCTGCCTATCCGACCGGCTTCTTTCTATTTCGATTATCCTGTTTGCTTCAGTTAACAGAGTGTTCATCTCCTTCAATTTTTCTTTGCTTTCGATAATTGCCGTAATATTTTTTCCAACGCCTAACATTCCCGAAACCACTCCATCATTTATATCGGATTTGCAATTGAAATTAAATATTATCTCCCTGCCGTTTTTTGCCATAAGCGTAGTCTCAAAGCCGGAAAGGTAATTGGATTTCATTATGATATTAAACTGCTCGGCAATTTTTTTTTTGTGCCTTTCCGCCACGAACTGAAAGAAATGCTTCCCTATTAATTCACCCGGGGAATAACCCAACGCCCGTGCACCATTTTCGTTGATGCGCAGAAATAAGCCTTTTTCATCTAAAATAAAGATGAATTCCTCCGAGGCTTCGAAAATTATCTCTAATATATTTTGGGGATTAAGCATTCTTTTTTTTCTTAACCGTTGAAAAT
>CAZTDB010000263.1:0-4623 GCA_964612385.1 uncultured Ignavibacteriaceae bacterium | reverse complement strand
ATATGCAAATTTTTCGAAAATCCCAGCCGGATGCATTTCCATCAAAGCATGAGTGCTCATGTTTTGATGGGCATTCAAAAAGCTTTTGTACTCTTCTACATTGAATTGACCGGATTGCGAAAATAGAGAGGTGCAGAAGGAAAAAATAAAAATAACTGTTAAATAATTATTCCTTTTCATATCTTCCCCGCTAACTTTTGGTTAAAATTAATAATTATTTAAATAAAAAGAAATGAAAACTTGGAGTCCGTTGAAAAGAATAGTATTCCCGGCAATATTTTCGTTCGTGGTTAAGATTTATATTAAGATTTAAATAATACTTTCCAATATAAATTTATCCCAAGATCGTTCCGAAATACATCCCTCTCCCGAATGCTTTTCCAAAGTCCAAAGGATCTTGGGAGAACCTTCGGTCGGGATCAATTTGACTTCACTTCTCCCGCCTTCGTTTCGGATGTGCAGGTAAGATGGGATCGACATACCTTCATTAATTTTACACAACTCCAAAAACAAAAAAGCGTGCTGTCCCCTCTCGTCCAAAGGATTCTTCGAAAGAGGGGCGAGGGGTGTGTTAAAAAATACTTGATTATCAATTATTTTAATATTCTTTTGTCGGCAGCTAAGCCGTGCTAAGAAATTCTCAGCTTTATTTGGTCATTATTTTCAAACAGGCTGCTGCGATGCGCTGATTTTATTATTTCTGATTATCAATAGTAAAGATGCTATTATTCCTGCAATTAAGAGACCGAAATCTTCATAGATTGATAATTGCACCGCTGCACTAAAACCAAACAATGACCATAAAAAAGGTATGATCAAAATTTTGATGGGAATTTTATTTTCTATGAACATCAGCAACCCAAATGTATAAATCGCTGTGGGGCACGGTAATCCGAAAGTTGGTGAATAAGGATATTGATGACCGGATATATGTCCCAATACCGGATAGATAATTAGTGCATAAAGTAAGAAGATAAAACCGATGAAGCTGTAAATATCTTTTCGATAAGTAAACGAGAGCTGATCTTTCAATATACCGTAATAGAAAAAAATTATTCCTTGCAGAATAAAAAGTATCCCGAAGATGTATGCTGCTTTATTTATTGTTGAGAAAAATAATAGGTGATATACTATTCCAATCCACAACCAAAAAAAAGATAATATTGCGCTCACAATTTTGTCGTTTGTTTTCTTTTTCTTGAACAATAAAAAAATACTCAATAGCGCCATCATGATAATAACTATTTGAGCCGGAAAAACACTTTGATTGTAATTCTTAAATACGTCAAGAAACTGCTCTACTGTGAATGGTATATTCATTATGTAACCCCTTATGTAAATATTGAACATCTATTGATACATGAATGTAAACCTTGATTAAAATTTATTTATTCATTCGACAAGGTTGTATTGCCGCGCCCAGGCTAAAAAGCCCGGACTAATTTTTTCTAAATCATTCAATGAATAATCTTCACTTGAAGAGGTTAAGTTTATTCTCAGCAATTCTTCGATGAAATCGTTTCCCATTTTCCTGTTTACTTCCGCAGCGTGCACAAGAAAAACTGCCTGATACCAGGCATAATTCTCCACACCTACCTGCACATATAGCTGCTCGAAATCGCGAAGATTAGTGTAAACCGGTTTTATGTCGTTTATTAATAATTGAGCAGTCTTTATCCAAATTTCACAGTTAGCCGAATCATTCTCGAATAAATAGCGATAAGCAAAGTATGTTGCGGCAAATTCAAACGCCCATTTATTTGGAAACTTTAATCCGTATGCTTTAGAATAGATATGTCCTAACTCGTGAAAACCGATTAGCGAGAGAAATAGATTAGCTATCTCCTCATTTTCCCTGGAATATTTTTCGTTCAATTTATAATTCGTAATAGCTTCTTGAACGATTCTTCCAAGCTCGTTATTTGAAGCAGCCGGAATGCAAACAACGTAAGGAGGACCGGAGACAAACGGAAGACCGTACGGAATTCCGGTTATATTATTCCAATCACCAGAATCTAAAACGGCGATTGAAAATGTTTCTTTAACTCCAAAATTATTTTCAAAATAATCAGATGATTTTTTTAGCAGGTTTTTTGTTTGTAAAGCTCGAAGATAATGTCCGTCCGAATAATACACCGTAATTGTATCTTCGCTTTGATTTAATCTTAACGATTTAACTTTCTCTAAAGTCAATTGGCTAAATATTCTTGAACAGCACAATAAAAAAATTATTGCCATTAAATTTATTCTACTCACAACTACGTAAATAATTTTTGAAGATTTTATAAGTTGATATCAAATCTAAAATAATTCTAGGTTAATATGGATAGGCTTCAAGACCTGCTTTCATAGCCCCTTCGATTGTTCCGTCTACTTCATCCACACCCGGGAAAAACCATTCTTCCGGGTCGTATTGGTCACTGCTAAACTTATAAATTTCGAAGTCCCAATCATCCATTTTCCCATTATACTTCAAACGACAAATGGGACCGAGCTTTCCATACTCCATCCGATCTAAATATAGATATTTACCCTTATAACGAGGTACATAGTAACATTCCTCTGAGTCCACCATTTGCTCGTTAAAATTGTCTATAATTTTTTCGACGTCATATATTACTTCGTCCGGTATTCCTTTTCCTTTTTTTCTCTTATTCATTTAATTCACCTTAAGATTTGTTTTTAGTTATACTACTTTTTTAATAGCAATCTAACTGTTCATAATTCACTCTATATAATTTACAAATACCATTTGTAAATTTATTATTTTTCGTTTATTCATCATGTAGTACTAAATTAAACCTCATATTACTTCGCGAGTACCATTTTCTTCACACTTACAAAATTACCTGCCTCGATTCTATAAAAGTAAACGCCGCTTGCAAGATTTTTTCCGTTTCCAAAGGATCCTGCGGAAAATTCAACCTCATAATAACCGGCATTTTTTTGTTCATTAACAAGCGTTGTAATTTCTTCACCTAATATGTTAAATACTTTTATAGTTACATGATTATCCTCAGGAATCTGGTATTTTATTTTTGTAACAGGATTGAACGGATTAGGATAGTTTTGAGAAATTGCAAATTCTTGCGGCAGTGATTGGGTTAAAGAGTTAAGCTTTTCATTTATAAATTCTTTTGTGCCGATAATTACTTTGAGCCTTCTTTCGCTATTCTTCTCTAAATCAATTTGTACTGAATCATCAATGGGCAGCATGGTTTGCAAATCAATTATTATGTGCTCAAAATCTTTCGG
The DNA here is from genome assembly GCA_964612385.1 of uncultured Ignavibacteriaceae bacterium. Lineage (GTDB taxonomy): Bacteria > Bacteroidota > Ignavibacteria > Ignavibacteriales > Ignavibacteriaceae > JAGUYG01. The sequence goes on along the minus strand of CAZTDB010000263.1, from coordinate 1,368 downwards.
TTTATCACCAATAATTTCAGCAGCAATTTTTGCAGTTGAAGCATAACTTTGATTGACGATTACAACTACCCACTCTCCGCCTTCGGGATTTTCCGTAATGCTCGCCGCTGATTTAAGCTCGCGGTCGCTGCCCGCACTTATATAAAACTCTAAACCTTTTTCTAATTTTGGTGCAGCTAAGTATTCCCTCTGCCCGGAATCTGCTGTTTGTTTTGAATTTTTCTGCACGTTTCTTTTAACAGAAAATAATAGTTCTCCTGAAGTCTTGAGGTCTTCAACTTTGAAACTCAAATGCCATCCAATATCGTCAATAATTTTAGGCATCAACATTGGATAATATTTGCCGAAAGTTTTTACGCGTATTTCATTAACTCCCGGTTCAACAAAATATCCTTCGCCGGGTCTCATTGTGTTTGTAAGTCTGTATGAACGATTAAACGTATCAAACCTTCTTAAAATAACAGGCGGTTGCACTTCAACATCAAAAGTAAACGGACTCGAAATAGCTCTCCACCCGCTGCCATCAACTGTGATGATTGTATCTGTTATCCGTCTTGCAGCTACCGGGTAATCAAAAGTATGGCTGATAATAAAAGTATCGACCAATCCCTGCGCAAAGTATAGCGCTGTATTTGGCTGGATATAATTATCTTTGAACAAAGAGAAAGAACCTGCAGACGAATTGTATTGATACAACACCCATTCGCCATCAGCCATATTTTCAACGCCGCCAAAAAATTTAAAAAGCTGATCTGTTGGAATTTCTCTAAAAGGAAATCCGAAGAAGACCCATTTTGTATTTGCTTTTTCAGGAGTTTCAGCGGGAATTGAACGGGGTACAATTATTTGCGGAGTAGTATAATTTGTGACGATTATTTGCGGGTCCATAAGATTGAATACGTTTATTGAATCTACTACTTCCCAGTCATTGTCGCGCACCACAAGCTCGCCATAAAATATTATTCCCCTGTGTGTTATTTCACTTTCGGGAATAAGGTACCGGGATTTGCCCGTATGAATTGCATACAATTTGTCTCCCTGTCCTCCTTTGTAGTAGGGTACTCTGAAATCAAGATTTGGTGAATCTCGAAACTCAAGTGTATCTAATTTTATCACGATTCTCGAATCAACTCTGAAAACTTCTGCGGGAATAGGAAGGTGCATTTCATTTATAGTAAGCTTTTCTCTAATTCGTCCGACTGACCTGGTGCTGTCAAAGCTTCCCTTCAATTCAAATTCTAATATGCTTGCCCCAAAGCCATCGTGAGAAATTCTTATTGTATCTAAATTCAATGCCTTAAAATTCGGAATGATATATTTAACCGGCACAACAACCGAATCACCTGAATCAATAAAGAAATGATAGAG
>CAZTDB010000262.1:0-4636 GCA_964612385.1 uncultured Ignavibacteriaceae bacterium | reverse complement strand
CTTAAGTTGGTTGAAGCTTCCCTATCGCCTAAAACTTTAGCACCCCGCATTGTACGGATACTTCCATGATCGGTGGTTACTATAATTTTTATGTTATTCAAACGCGATAATGATTTAAATGTAGCGAGTAATGAAGAATGTGAAAACCAGCTATTCGTAAGTGACCTGAATGCAGGTTCATCAGGTGCAATTTCTTTGAGCAGCTCGGAATCCGATCTGCCGTGTACTATCATGTCTAAAAAGTTAACCACTACCGCAGTGAACTGAATATTTTGATAAGATAGAATATTCTGTTCAAAGTTCCTGCCTACCTCAGGATCAATTATTTTTATGTACTTGAGTTCATTTTTTAACTGAATTTTTTTTCGTTTAAGCAGTAATTGAAGAAGCTCTTTTTCGTACCTATTCATGCTTGTTTCATCATCATCACCGGAACTCCATAAATCCGGATAATATTTTTCGATCTCGGATGGATATAAACCGCTGAACAATGAATTCCTGGCGTACGGAGTTGCTGTCGGTAAAATCGAATAGTAATACTGCTTCTCAATTCTGAAATAATCCCTAAGAACTTTTTCCATTAAAAGCCATTGATCCAAACGCAGACAATCTATTACAAAAAAGAATACAGATTGCTTTTCGTCATTTAAATGTTTAATAATATAATCGTTTACAATTGAAGTAGTTAATGGAGGTGTGTCCATATCCGATTCATTACCAATCCAGTTCTTATAATTCTTTTCAACGAATTTAGAAAATTCTTTATTAGCCTCCTTCTTCTGTTCATATAATGACTGCCGCAATCCGATATCGGGATGTGTATCTAATTCTATATCCCAATTAACTAACTTTAAGTAAATATCTACCCACTCTGAATAGTCAAGTTTATTAACAAGAGCTTGCGATATTTCGTTAAAATCCTCAAGATAATCCTTCGCCGCATATTGTCCGGATATTTTTTTCCCTTCAAGTATTTTTTTGCAAACTAAGAGCACCTGACTAGGATTTACCGGCTTAGTTAAATAATCGGAAATTTTACTGCCGATGGCTTCATTCATCAACGATTCCTCTTCACTCTTAGTTACCATCACCACCGGAATGTTAGAATTAATTTCTTTGATTCTGGAAAGAGTTTCCAGCCCGCCCATTCCTGCCATCATTTCATCAAGAAAAATTAAATCGTATTCTTTCTTCCCCACTGAAGATATCGCATCTTCGCCGTTTGTAACAGTATCAACCTCGTATCCTTTTTCAGAAAGGAAAATGATGTGCGAGCGAAGCAGCTCAATTTCATCATCCACCCACAATAATTGTTTTGGTTTCATTTAATACATCCTTTTTAACTTATACTTATTAAATCACCTTACGCAAAAAAAAAACGAACTCTCAAATGAGTCCTTCGGACATCCCCCTCACCCCTGCACAGCATGCTTCGCATAATTTCCAATTATCAAATACCAATACACAAACCGCAAAGTACAAAACATTTAGATTTTGAATTTGTCCCACGGATAATTTGGATTTTGTCATTTGTCCTTTTCTTTAAAATAAAGTTAAATCGTTCCATTCAAAACACACTCCACAAACATTAGGGACCAATGGATATATGCACATCTAAACCGGCTTCATTAGTAGTGGTAGGCGGTATTCTTGCTGCGCCTTCCGGTTCAACTGTAGAACGCTTGTAAAATACCGATAATTGCACCTTAGATGAAATGGTATATTTTATCCGGGGTTCTATCGTAACTCGCTTTGTTCCATCCTGCGGCGTTCCTTCTTCATTAAACCTCACCATATCGTAAATGATTGTTGAATTGTGCGTACTTGTATAAGAAAAGCTGAATTCAACGTCATTCTTTAATGAAATTCCGAACAACGGTATTTCGAAACCGGATTTGGAATAGCCTGCGGTAATCCCTATATCTTTTGAAAAATTTTCGGTTATACTTTTTGTGGAAGTACCAAGGTCGAAGTTTGTTCTTACGGAATATTTTATGGTGCTGTTGAAATTACCTCCCCATAATTCGGCGAAAGTAATGTTCAATCCCACGAGCGGTGCAAATCCATATTCAACTTTTTGTGTTTGAGTTTCCTGAATACCATCCGGATTAATTTTCCATCCTTCCGTATAGCTTGAATTATAACCATGATCTAACGATACACGTTTTGTAAAGGATTTAAAGATTTCAAATTTTTCTAGTCCATCCCATTGTATTCTCCAATTTGGACGCGGAATGTATTTAGCAAACTCATTGAGAAATCCAAGCTTGCCCAATAAAGGAAGGGTTTCGAATCCCTCGGTAAATGCTGCCGATAAATTTTGGGAGGTTGGTTCGTCATCCTTGAACAAGTCGTATACTTTTGTAATTCCCGATAGGTTTTTAAAGAAGAAAATAGGCGGAATTGAAAGAAAGCTGCGGGATAACGTACCTGTTGATTGCGTCGGTAAAAATGATGCAACACCAGCAGTGTCGGTAGAAATTCTTGTGCTTTTATTTATCGACCAATTTACTTTCCAGGAAAGATCAATCTTAGCACCTTCCCAAAGAGGACGTGAAGTTTTAAAATCCAAATTATTTCTTTGTGAAAATGCATCGGATAAATTTGCATTGATGGCTCTCGGTCCGACGTTATCGCTTAAACCGAACATAAATCCTCTTGAAGGTCCGTTTTCAAAGTTATCCTTAATTCCCCAGAAGTTGTAAAAACCGGTACCATAACCCCGGATACCCGTCTTCGTCAGCGTATTATCATTAGAGAAATTAATTGAGATAGATTCATAATCGAAAAGAACCACACGAATAAAAGTTTTTAAATAAGAAATCGTATTCTCCAAGATCGATACTTTAGGGATAGTATCCTGGGGAGCAGGCTGTACTGCTAAAGAATCGACTCCTAATGAATCATGCTGAATACCTGGCTGCATAGTTTCAAGTCGTTTAGGCAGTGTCCTATCAACATCTTCAAAACTTCTTTCTCTGCCGCGAGGTTGTGTTGTTTGTGGAGGCGTGGTTGTTCCGGGTTTGGTTTCTTCTTGAAATAATGGCTGCATGAGTGCTTTTAACCTTAGTGTTAAGCCCAAAGTTGTCTTGGAGGCATAACCTGCGCTTCTGCCACGTTCTTCCTGCCGGAAATCGAAATCCCATTGATAACCGACAGAATAATTTGCAGTTAAATTTATAAACTTGTTGATATCCCATAACGAAGGTAAACGGGGGTTCGTTCTAAGCTCGAATGTTTGGGAATATTTATTATTCCTTCCGAACATTTCGCCGGCAAATATATCCCGCCAAATTTGGCTTTCCGGTCTCTGTAAACCTGCTGTATCAGTTTCGAGATGAAGCAGCGAAGAACTGATGTTTACACTATAGCTTGTGCTGAGGTTTAACAATCCGCCTTCGGTAATTTTCCAGCCAAATGCAAAACCCCGTGTAGCAGTAAAGTCTCTTGATATATTCATCTGAGAAGGATTGTTTACTCTTTCTCTTGTAATAGTAACACCTCTGTTTCGTCGTGCAGACATGTTTGCAGTAAAGTTTTGCGGCGTGTAGTAAATTTTAGTATTTCTGTAATCGGTGAGTAAAGAAATAACGGTACCGATTATGGGTATATCAGCAGGATAGAAAAAATATTCAGGACTTAAATTAATTCCGTAATTGATATTTGCATTCCACACCCAGGTTTTATTTGTAAGTGTTGTGGGGTTGCGGCTGAATGTTTTGTTGTAATTAAACCCAAACGAGAGAGCATTGAAGGAATCTCTTATAAGCCAAAAGGAAGTCGGAATTTTCAATTTGATATTTGATGCACTCCATGTATCCGAAATATTTATTGATTGAACTTCTGATTTCAACTGCTCACCCGATTTTACAAGCGGGTTTGATGACGTATCTTTTATTATATCCTGCTGTTTGGCGGCAGCTTCAACTTCTATATCCGTGTTTGGCAGATAAACCGGTTTCCCAATAGATTCAGTATGAGAATAATTTAGTCTCAAATTACTTTCGGGCATGTTAAAAGGAAGAAGCTTAATAACATCTAAATCGACAGATGCACTCCAATTTTTCGTTTCATTTCTTGAACCGAATCTATCTGCGAGCTTATGAAAACTTGCTTGTGTATGACTCATGTTAAAATTAACTGTCATTAAATCAGCTAACTTTAAGGAAGAAAAAAGGCTGTAAGCCCAGCCGGGTGTTTCATCCGCTCCAATCACTCTTAACTCATTTACCCAAACCTCGCCGTAAATTGGTCCAGTATTTTCAGGATCATCTCTGTTCAAGATTCCAACGGATAAAAATTTAACTGCAGTAAGAGTCGGGTTTCCTTTTATTCTATAATAATGATTATCCAAACCCGGAACCGGAGTTTCTATTACTATATTAACTGAATCACTCCCCCGCGCCTGCTTAATGGCAGTTATCTCATTGAATAGAATGCTGATCTCATTCCACCCTGGAGTAGCCGGACGGCGGTACTCGTAATAATTATTTGTGTCAGCACCGAATCTGAAATAAACATCGGCGGAATAAAGATTGTTAGCCGTATCCACATACGAAATCGAACCGGGTCCGGTGTTCTTATCGCCGTGAATAAACAATTTCATCTCGGAATAATTAAAAACATCGAGCGGGCG
>CAZTDB010000261.1:0-4643 GCA_964612385.1 uncultured Ignavibacteriaceae bacterium | reverse complement strand
TTTAGTGAGAACTTTCGGAACGATCCTTTGGAAGTGTCTTCGTGTCTTGGTGGCATTGTATTTAAATTGTTAAAAGAGGGCTATGCTTTCGAATCAAAGCCGCCTTCCTGGAAGGTGGGTTATTTACTAATGATTTTGATATCAAGCATACCAAAATTCTTGGATCAATTAGAATTAGGCATAAAAGAACTTTTTCGGGTGCTCAAACCTGACCGATATTGCGCTGTGCTAATTGGCGATACAAGGAAAGGACAGCATTATATTCCTTTATCTTACTACGTTCTTGAACGCTGTCTAAGAAGCGGATTCGCGTTAAAAGAGGAAATAATTAAGACTCAACATAACACAAAATATGCACAGCGATGGAAAGCAAAGGCTAAGCATTTTAAGTTCTATCTAATAATGCATGAACATTTGTTTGTTTTTCGTAAACCCAAATCTGATGAAGATCTGTCAAGGATTCGATACAGCATCATTAAATGATGGTGAATAAGCTTAATAAATTAACCATCGCATGAACTTATAATTAAGAGTGTATTTTTTGAAATTTTGTCAATCTCTTCGCGAAATACTATATTTATTTTAATTGTTATACTTAATATTTATACAGTCGACCCCCTTTGTCAAAAAAGAAAATAATCCCGAAACAGTGATTGAAAATATTTTAGAAGAATTCAAAGTAACTTTTGAAAGAGGTGATCTTTCCAAGTTAATTACAAATGCCCCCGACTCAAAAAGGACGATGGATTTTATAATTCCTAACAAGAAAAACCCTGTTCTAATTATTGAAAGTTCGTATTTAGTTACTACATCATCTGGTCAAGGTGACAAATCGAAAACCGAAATTTCAATTGATGTGCTAATTAAGCAGCATTATTCCAATGCAAAATTTATTGGTTTTGTTGACGGTATTGGCTGGTACGTTAGAAAGGGTGATCTGAAAAGAATGGTTTCTGCATATGACGATGTTTTTACTTTTCATGAGGATGAGTTATGGAGATTTAAAGAGTTGCTAAAAGAAATCTTATTATAATCATGAAAAATATTATCAATAAAATATTGAACGGGGACGCAATTGAATTAGTTAAGAATATCCCAGACAATTCAGTTGATGTTACGTTTGCAGACCCGCCATTTAACTTAAAGAAAAAATACAATGGTTATAAAGACTCACTGCAAATTGAAGAATACTTGATGTGGTGTGAACTGTGGATAAAAGAAATGGTAAGAGTTACAAAACCTACTGGCTCGATTTTTATCCATAATATACCCAAATGGTTAACCTATTATGCTTTTATATTAAACAAATATGCTGTTTTTCGTCATTGGATTTCTTGGGATGCCCCAAGTTCACCGATGGGTAAATCCTTACAACCTTCGCACTATGGAATTTTATATTACGTTAAGGATATTAAGTCCGAAGGATCCTTTGGACAAGCCAAATTTTATGAATTAAGATACCCTCATAAACGCTGCAGAAAATGTGGTTATTTGTTAAAAGACTATGGCGGGAAAAAGCAAGGATTACATCCTTTTGGTCCTCTCTTATCAGATGTATGGACAGATATCCACAGAATAAAACATAATAAATATAGAGACGAACATCCTTGTCAATTACCAATTCATCTTTTGGAAAGAATAATTTTAATGAGCACCGATGAAAGTGATCTTGTGTTAGACCCATTTATGGGCACTGGCACGACTGCTATAGCAGCAAAAAGACTGGGTAGAAATTATACCGGATTCGAATTAGATATTAAATATGTTTCTATTGCTAACGATAAACTTAGATGTGAAAAATCCAATTCCAAACTTGGTGAATATTGGGTTAGTTTTTTCCTAAAAGATATTGTTACTCTTAGAGATATAGATTGGGAAGGTTTGTCAAAATATTATATGATTCCTAAGAATAGCCGCGACATTGATCACACTCAAATTCAATTTAGAGACAAGAAAAAAATTTTAAAGCATTTTGATTTCGTCATAAATGGAAATGAAAAAATAAAACAAGATTCAATGAAATTAGAATTTTGTGATTGTCCATAAATATATGTGTATTATAATCAATAATATTTTTATAACTCCCATTTGTCAAAAAGTAAAATAAAATATGTCTGTTCCAACTGCGGCTACGAGTCGCTGAGATGGATTGGCAAGTGTCCTGAATGTGAAAGCTGGAATTCATTCTGTGAAGAGCTGATCGAAATATCAAAACGAAAGTCCACACCTTACAAAGGAACAATAACTGCAAAAAAAATATTGGAGATAACCGCCGAAAGCGAAGAGAGAATCAAAACCGGATTGCATGAATTTGATCGCGTGCTTGGCGGCGGTATGATGCCCGGTTCGGTCGTATTGATTGGCGGAGATCCCGGAATAGGCAAGTCGACTTTGGTTATGCAGGCTGCATCCCGCATAAAAGAAAAAGTGCTTTATGTAACAGGCGAAGAATCCGAAAAGCAAATTAAGCTGCGCTCATCGCGATTAAAAATAAAAAACGAAAATTTATACGTCTTAGTTGAAACTGACCTCAATGCCGTCATTTCGGTAATAAAAAATTTACAACCCGCAGTAGTAATTGTCGACTCAATTCAAACTACCTATAGAAGTGAGTTTGATAATTCTGCGGGCACAGTAACACAAATAAGAGAATGCACCGCTCTGTTAATGGACGAGGCAAAGAAAAACCATTTCGCTGTAATTCTCATCGGGCATGTTACAAAAGAGGGTATGATTGCCGGTCCTAAAGTGCTTGAACATATCGTGGATACGGTGCTGCAGTTTGAAGGTGACTCACATTATGCATTTAGAATTTTACGCGCACAAAAGAACCGCTTTGGCAATACAAACGAAATCGGAATATTCGAAATGCATGAAGACGGCTTGAGAGAAGTTAGAAATCCCAGCGAGCTTTTCTTAAGTGAACGCGGCAACAAAGCTTCTGGCTCTGTAGTAACTACCACTATTGAAGGCAGCCGCCCGATTCTGCTTGAAGTGCAGGCGTTGGTTACTCCGTCGAATTTTGGTTATCCGCAAAGAATAACAACGGGCTTTGATCAAAGAAGATTATCTATACTTTTAGCAGTATTAGAGAAAAGAGGAAATTACAGACTGTCAGCCAACAACGTATTTTTGAATATGGCGGGAGGGTTGAAAATAACCGAACCGGCAGTAGACCTTGCCGTGTGTTGCAGCATTGTATCAAGTCTTCAGGATCGTCAAATTAATCCTTCAACTGTCGTTATAGGCGAAGTAGGCTTAGGCGGTGAAGTAAGGAGCGTAAGTCAGATAGAAAAGAGAATTCAGGAGGCAGCAAAGATTGGTTTTAAGCGAGCCGTTATTCCCCACAATAATCTGAAAAGCCTAAGCAATGCGTCTGACATAAAAATAGTGGATGTAGAAAATATATTTGATGCTATCACACTTGCATTAGAATAATTTCAATATTTATTCATGAGGCGTATCTAAAAACGTTTTGTTTTAAAATTTTGTATTTAAATACCCTTCGTAATCAAAACATTTCTTTATAAAAATACCTTTTTGGAGAAGACTCATTCATAACACCTCTAATTGAAAATTCACCCGTCACTTATCACCCGTCATTCATTACTCGTCATTATTCCTGACGGTTCAAATAGTTTGAAAACGTTAAAAATTCAATTGTTTTCGCAAAAATTAATTTTGTTTTTAAAAATAATACTTCTATCTTAGCACACGGTTTTTCGGAGCCGGGTTATTTTTCATTATTTTTTTCAGAGGTAAGTTCGTGAGTACTAAACTTTTTGTGGGAAGTCTCCCATGGGCAGTTAGCGACGATGCATTAAAAGCGGCTTTTGAACCGCACGGCAAAGTCGTTTCTGCAAAGGTGGTTACCGATCGGCAGACCGGCAGATCACGAGGATTTGGATTCGTGGAGATGGAGAACGAATCCGACGCAAGTAAGGCTATCGAAGCTCTTAATGGTTCTGAGTTAAACGGCAGAAATATTATAGTTAGCGAAGCAAAACCGAAGAGTTAAAAAATATTTGGTACACTTGCACTTTCCAGGCGCTCTTTCGAGCGCTTTTTAATTTTAAAGCTTTTCGTTTAATCCCTCCTGATGCGTAATACGACAAACCTGCGGGGTTTCCGTAAATGGATTTATGAAAATATTTTCAATAAACACCCACAAAAAATTATAAGGCATGGTACAAATTCGTGCGGGCGGTGTAATATAATTACACAATAGGATTTAAAATGTTACCGTTAACACGTACTATAGATTCTCAATTCCTTATTCGTGTAATTAAGAATGAAATAGGCGCAGAAGAAAGGGAATATTTCGACCGCTGGCTCGAAGAATCGGATAAAAACAAAGAAGAATACAGCAGCCTGGTTTTACTTTGGGATAAATTTGAAAATTCACTTGTTCCCGCAGTACCGAATAATGAAGAGCAGTGGGAAAAAGTTAGACAAAAACTAAACGCGCCTTTACCTGAAGCAGCAGCGAATTTTCGTCCGTCTTCCGTCAAGGTAAATTCACGTTCGATATTTTACAGCCGCCACCAGGATTTTATTAATAAGGATCGAAAAAAGAGTACAGGTTTAACCTGGTTCACACGAGCGGCGGCATTAATAATAATATCCGTTTCGCTTTTTGTGCT
>CAZTDB010000260.1:0-4657 GCA_964612385.1 uncultured Ignavibacteriaceae bacterium | reverse complement strand
TTCACCTTTCATTAAGCTAAAGTAGCCTATCGAAGCCAATGACACAACGTCTGCCGGAGTGTTTACTATATCATAATTACCCGGAAGGGCACGCAGCCACATAGAGAGGTCGTTTGAAACATTATCAGTCGCCCACTGCCACGAACTAATAGCTGCTAAATTTTCTGCGGGTGATTCAATAAATTTACATCCCAGATAACCAGTAGGAATTCCGTAATCTCCAATTCCATCTTCATCAAAAAAATAATAAAGTCCTTTTAGAGGAGGAGAAACACCTTCATCATTCGGATTCAGAAAGTACATTTTATCATCCATATTTTCCGGAGCTCTGCCGCCGATATCTGCATCACCATACATTCCAAAGAATACCGTATCAAGATCTTTATCGCTGACATTTGTAATGTCATAAATAAAGAAAATGCTGTTATCTAGTCCAAATTCATCCCATTGAAAAGCACGTGCCGAAATTTCCACACCTATCCCCCCGCGTGTCGGATCATATGTAAAGGGCTGATAAGAAAATTCCTTGTTGTCTCGGTCATCCATAACCCAAAAAACTTCTAACGCGGGTTGCGTTGCAGACTCAGTTAGAAAAGGGGGCCAAAGGTATTCGCCAAGGTTTGGATTATACCATTCAGTAGGCCAGCTATCCGGTTTTCCGTCGCCGTCGCTGTCAACATCGGGGTTAGATGCAACTTTCTCTTGATCCGGATCAGCATATCCCGGAAGTGGATTTATGTTCCATAGTTCATTGGGATTTTCAGGATTAATTTCTCTCAGGGAAGGATAATCCCAAACGGCGTCGGAAATTATGTGCAATCTGTTACTGGAATTATCCGGATCGGGAACCGAAGCTCCAACAACTGGAGAGAATTGAAAAACGTATGAAAGATTTTTCCAATAGAATCGTTCGGTTGTAAATCCGCCGTAACCGGGCCCGATTCCACCGTAATTACTAACAAACACAGAAATATTATTATTAGTCATTATTACTGATTTGCGATCTTGAAGGCTTGATATTTTGGCAGAATAGGAATTGTACTTTTGCTGTGCGTGGTTTGAAAGAGGTAAAAGAAGCAAAGAAAATAAAATTAAATAAATTGAATTTTGGTAAGATGAATTTTTCATTTTGAACTTTTTCGATTGAATTTTTATTTGTTCAATTACATTGTAAAATAATATTATTTTAATTCAAATTAAATATCAGATTGCAACTTCTCAGTTCCTACGCCTGATTTATTTTACTACCCATAATGGCATCACCTGGACAAATATTGCAGCACCAGAAACTTATGGTCCTTCCCATATTTCGGTTATTGATACATTAAATATGTGGCTTTGTACAGATGATTGGAAAATTTATTACTCATCTGACTGCGGGAAAAATTGGATCTTGCAGTTCGATGATTCAACCAAAACCATATTTTTTAATTACATCAAATTTTTCGATAATAATAAAGGAATAGCTTTAGGTGATCCGATTTCCAGTGATAAACCGGCATTAGTACTAAAAACATTCGACGGAGGGAGAAATTGGATTTGCGTCAATGATTCATTCCTTGTTGGCTGCTATTCACGAGATCAATTTTACCCTATTTGTTTTCTTAACCCCGACGTTGGTTATTTTGCTGCGTCAAAGCTCGGTACAGGCGGCGGAAAACTTTATAAAACAACCGATGGCGGTATTCATTGGGCGGAACTTTCTTTTCCCGGTAATCGAATATTTATGCTAAAATTCTACGATGAAGATTTAGGTTTTGCGTACGCCGATAAGTTACCAAATCAAGATGAATTATACAGGACAATAGACGGCGGCAAGAGCTGGGAGAAAATGAATATTCAGACAAAGAGTGTACATCACGATATTGAGTTCATACCGGGCGATCCGTCTAAAGTTTGGCTGACCGATTATTACTCAATTTATTTTAGTGCCGATACCGGAAGAACATGGGTGAAACAAAATTTGGGAGACGGAGATTTAAAGGGACGAAATATAGAATTTATTGATAGTCTTACCGGTTTTTTATTATGTGATTATGGCAAGCTTTATAGAACACTAAATAATGGAGGCAATATAACATGGATTGTGGAGAAAAGTGGTGATTTAAAATCCTTTAATTTATTTCAAAACTACCCCAATCCCTTCAATCCCATAACTAAGTTTGAATTTACAATTCCCGAATACGGATTGGTTACACTAAAAATTTACGATGTGCTCGGTAAAGAAATTGAAACCATCGTTGACGAAGAACTTCCAGCCGGTACTTATAAATTTCAATTGAACCCGAAAGGCTTGGCAAGCGGAGTGTATTTCTACCGGTTAAAAGCCGGTCGTTTTGTCGAAACGAAGAAAATGATATTGTTGCAGTAAGTTTTGTAGAGGGTGACTAATCCAAAGGATCGTTCCGAAAAGTAGCATTGTCATTTCCGAAGGATCAATTTGATCGACCCCGAATGCTTTTCATAAAAAACCTTCGGTCGGGAGAGAAATCTTGTATTTACTGAAGATTTCTCGCTCGAGGACTCACTCGAAATGACATTATTTAACTTTTTAGACAACCTCTACGAAATTTTTTTATTTTATCAGCATCAATTCCTTCTGCGGCTTTGAGAGAAATTCACAGCCGTTTTTGGTTATAACAACTTCCTCTTCAAGTGTTGAAGTTCCATAATCCTTTACTGTTAGTCTTGGTTCAATTGTATAGACTTGATTTTCTTCAACCAATAAATATGGTGCGTTACCGTATTTTTCCCAGCGCGGGAATAAACCTCCGCCGCCGTCATGCACCGAACGCCCTACCTGATGACCTAATCCATGCGGATACTCCTCGTAACCCTGTGATGTAATGTAATTTCTTGCTATATCATCCATCTCACACCCCTGAACACCGGGCTTTAATGCATCGGCTACCATCTGAATTGCATCCCGTATTATTTCAAATCCTTTCTGAACCGGCTCGGGAGCTTTATCTTCACCTTCCCGCAATACATACCAGGCTCTTTGAATATCGGAACAGTAACCCTTATAAGTAATTCCAAAATCGATGTTAATTAAATGACCGCGTTCTACTTTTCTATCCGTTGGACCCGAATGCGCGCCTTGTGTGTCCGGTCCGGTAAAAACAGCAGGACAATGATCCTCATCCCACGCTAATCCAAATCCCCTTTCATTAACTTTTGATTTGATAAAATTTGCAATCTCTATTTCACTCTTCCCGGGTGCAATGAACTGCGTTACCTCGTCAAATATTTTTAAAGTCTCGGCTATTGCTTCTTTCATAATGGTTAATTCGGCTTGAGACTTCCTTCCTCTTAAAGCAGAAATTATTTCCTCGGCTGAAACTAATTTATCTTTTAATCCTGTTCCTGCTAAATATGAATTTAGTATTAAGTACATACCATGTGTTAGTCCATCAGCAAGCACTGAATTCTTGGAAAAATTGATCGCAATGGAAGAGGGATTTTTATTTGTAAGATTCTCAATTAATAATTCTTTTATCGATTTCAAATAGCCAAAATAATTTTTGTAAATGCCTAACGACTGATAATTCTCAAGCTCTAATGAACCGGCAATAACTGTGCTGTCGCCGTCTTTGTTTATGATGAAAGCCGTCTCCCACGTGCAGTTCGGTCCGCCGATTAAATCCAAAATAGGATCGTGGTTGATGCTGCTTTCTCTTACATAAGTAAGCCAGGTATCTATATTTTTTTCGTTTAATAATTTTACTGCTTGTTCAACTTTTTCTTTTAATATCATATTTAACATAAGAGACCTCTCTGTTATCAAATAGAATTTATTTGCGAACTTTTACTGCGATAAGTTAAAAATAATTTTGTTCTGTTCGAAGAATTATTTTGTTGATTTCAAAAACGGAAATTTTCACTTCCTTATTATTTGAGGAATTGTAGAGATAAAACTTAAATTACTTTGTGTTTCATTTTGCCAGCATTATTTGTTTATTCGTTTGGGATGTTTATCCTAACTCTTTATTATTAAATAAGTTAAAGCCAATTTACTTAATGCTGATTTTTCGGATTTTTAACATCGCTTTCACTAATTTTGTGGTAGTAATTTTTGTTAAATAGGATATCAGAAGTTGATAATTCACTTCTTCATATTCATTGGTATTAAAGGGGAAAGTTATTTTATGTATTTTCAAACCGGTGGTAAAACTATATTGCGTTAGCTTCCAATGACTCTTCCTAATTTTTTTGCAGAACTAAATATATTAATAGTTTGCAGCTTGATACGGACTGCACTACCGGAACCCATGCCTCAGTGCTGATTAACAATTATTACTAAAATTATTTTTCAAATCCGCGAAGGAAATAAACAAAAAACAAAATGAGGTTTTTATGTCGGAGTACACTCAAAATTTATTAGCAAAAGTAAGAGCACAAAATCCAAATGAATCTGAGTTTCATCAAGCAGTGCAGGAAGTAGTCGAATCGTTAGATATAGTACTTGAAATGCACCCGGAATACCGGACTGCAAGAATACTTGAAAGAATGGTAGAACCGGAAAGAATAATAATATTCAGAGTGCCGTGGATGGACGATCAAGGCGATGTGCATGTTAACCGCGGTTTTCGAATTGAAATGAACAGTGCTATCGGTCCTTACAAAGGCGGATTAAGATTTCACCCTTCCGTAAATC
>CAZTDB010000259.1:0-4661 GCA_964612385.1 uncultured Ignavibacteriaceae bacterium | reverse complement strand
ATCCTTCTAAAGGAAAGGATTATGAAGCAACGTTAAAAATTTCTTTGGAAGAAGCTTTTACAGGTACCGAAAAGCAATTCACTATTAATGGAAAAAGATTAAAAGTTAAAATTACTCCGGGTGTTATGTCGGGGAAGAAATTAAGATTAAGAAACCAGGGCGGTGAAGGCTCTTCCGGCGGTGAGCGGGGGGATTTATATTTAACCGTCGAAATAATCGATCATCCTTATTTTGAACGCCAGGACGATAACCTCATTTACAACCTTGATGTAGATTTGTACACGGCTATATTAGGCGGAAAGAAAAAAATTAAAACTTTGGACGGTAAAACGGTAAATATCAATATCCCAAAAGGCTCTGAAAACAGTTCACTGTTGAGAGTTAAGGGAATGGGAATGCCAAAACAGAACACAGCCGGCAAAGGGGATCTGGTGGTTAGATTAAATATCGAGATACCAAAAAATCTTTCGCCGGAGGAAGAGAAACTTTTTGAACGTTTAGCATCCTTAAGAAAATAAAGCAAAACAAAATTTCGGAGTTTAATAACTATGAGTTCAGAACAAACAGCAAAAACTTATGAATTCAAAGCTGAAGTAAAGCAGCTTTTGGATATTCTTGTTCATTCGCTTTACGCAAGCAGAGAGATCTTTTTACGCGAATTAATATCCAACGCTTCCGATGCTTTAGATAAAATAAGATTTGAAACTATTAAAGGCACTGAAATAATCGACAAAGACCAGCCGCTTGAAATTAGGATTGATATTGATGAAAAGAAAAATTTGCTTACGGTGAGAGATACCGGAGTCGGGATGACGAGAGACGAATTAATTCTTAACATAGGCACTATAGCAAAATCCGGTTCTGACGAATTTCTTAAAAGAATTTCCGAAAGCAAAGGCGATGCGGTTAACATTATCGGAAAGTTCGGGGTAGGGTTCTATTCGGTTTTCATGGCAGCTAAGGAAGTTGTTATCAGAACAAAATCTTATTTAAAGGAAGAACCCGCAGTCGAATGGATATCTGACGGTCAGGGTGGTTACGAAATCTCTGAATTACAGGGCACATATAATAGAGGCACTACGATAGTAGTGCATCTAAAAGATGATGCAAAAGAGTTTACTAATAAATATAATGTGGAACAAATAATTAAAAAGCACTCCAATTTTATATCATTTCCTATTTATCTTAATAACGAAAGAATCAATACAATCTCAGCTATCTGGCATGAGCCAAAAACTGTATTGAAAAAAGAACAATACGATGAATTCTATAAGTTCCTTACTTATGAATCCGATGAACCTCTTTCAGTTATTCATAATTCAGTAGATGCGCCAATCCAATTTCACAGCCTCTTGTTCATTCCAAAAAAGAATATTGATTTTTTTGGCTTTAACAGAAATGATTATGGATTAGACCTTTACGTAAGAAGAGTTTTAATTCAGCATAAGAATAAAGACCTTCTTCCCGAATATTTAGGATTTGTAAAAGGGGTTGTGGATTCTGAAGATCTTCCTTTAAATATATCCAGAGAAACACTTCAGGAAAATATTATTTTTAATAAAATTGCCCAAAGCGTTACAAACAACGTTCTATCTCATCTCCTAACCATGGCAAAAGATGAGAGCGATAAATATTTTCAATTTTGGAAGGAACATGGAAAAATCTTTAAGCTTGGTTATACAGATTTTGCAAACAGCGAAAAATATATGCGGCTTCTCAGGTTTAATTCTTCATTCAGCAAAAATGCGGATGAATTAATTTCACTTGAAAACTATGTATCAAGATTAATAGACGGACAAAAAGAAATTTATTATGCTTTAGGTCCGGGAAGAGAAGCCATCGAGCTCGACCCGCACATCGAAGTGTTTGCAGATAAAGGTTTGGAAGTTCTTTATTTGTACGACCCACTCGATGAGTTTGTTCTTAGCTCTCTTAGAAAGTTCAAGGATTTCGAATTTAAACCCATCGATTCGATAGACATAAAAACCATTGAAAAAATTAAAAATGTGAAAAAATCTGCTGAGGAGAATGAGCCTCTTTCCAAAGAAGACGAAAAACATTTCGATAGCTTATTAGCCCGCATTAAAAATATTCTCGGTGATCAAGTAGAGGATGTTAAAGAATCAAAAAGACTTAGAAATAGCCCTGCGTGCCTTACATCGAAAAACGAGGGAGTTTCATCAACAATGATAAAAATGATGAGGCTTGCAAATAAAGATATCCCTTTGCAGAAAAAAATTTTCGAAGTGAATAAAAACCATAATCTGATTCGAAATTTGTTAAAAATATTTAAAATGGATTCTAAGGATCCATTCATTGAAAATGTAATCAACCAACTTTATGATTCGGCGCTGCTGCTCGAGGGAAATCTTGACGATCCATACAAGCTTGTTGCAAGGCTTAATCAAATGCTTGAGCAATCCGGTGAGTGGTACGCAGAAATAAAAAAATTATAATTGTGAATCAGATTAATTGTAACGCAAGTAATTCATAACAGCAACGGAAATAAAAATGGCATTTAACTTTAGCAGACTAACAGTAAAAGCTCAGGAGACACTGCAAAACGCACTTGAGATAGCGCAAAACTACGGAAATCAAATTCTTGAACCCGAGCACTTACTCGCAGCCTTAGTGCAGGAAAGCGGTAACATTGCAGGCTCAATAATTCAAAAAGCCGGAGGGAGCTTAAATACTATCAAAATAAAAGTAAACGAACTGCTCGAAAGGCTGCCAAAAGTAAGCGGTGCGGGTGTTGGTAATCAGCAAATGTCGAATCAAACGGCAAAATTTTTTGATATTGCAGCCGATGAAGTACGCAAGCTCAAAGATGAGTATATATCAACAGAGCATTTGTTGCTTGCACTTGCCCAACATGAAGGAACAGCAGGTCAATTGTTAAGAGATAACAGCGTGACCCACAGTGCAATTTTAGCGGCACTGAAAGATGTTAGAGGTACTCAGCGAGTAACCTCGCAAAATCCTGAAGACACTTATCAGGCTTTAAAGAAATTCGGAAGGGATTTAAATGAACTTGTTCATGCAGGTAAGCTTGATCCTGTAATCGGACGGGATGAAGAGATACGTAGAGTTCTTCAAGTTCTTTCAAGAAGAACAAAAAACAATCCTGTATTAATCGGTGAACCCGGCGTTGGTAAAACGGCAATTGCAGAAGGGATTGCTCACCGGATTGTAGCAGGCGATGTTCCGGAAAATTTGAAGACTAAAAGAATAGTTGCTCTCGATATGGGGGCATTAGTTGCAGGCACACAGTTTCGGGGACAGTTCGAAGAAAGGATGAAAGCCGTTGTAAAAGAAGTTCAGGAATCAAACGGCGAAATAATTTTATTTATTGACGAGATGCATACACTTGTAGGTGCCGGTTCGGCTCAGGGTTCAATTGATGCAGCTAATATTTTAAAGCCGGCATTAGCCCGCGGCGAACTTCATGCAATTGGTGCAACCACACTCGATGAATATAAAAAGCATATCGAAAAAGATGCTGCCCTCGAAAGAAGATTCCAACCTGTGCTGATAAATGAACCAAGTGTGGAAGATACAATTTCAATACTTAGGGGACTGAATGAAAAATATGAGGTTCATCATGGTGTTAGAATTACCGATGCTGCTATTGTAGCGGCGGCACAGCTTTCCCACAGATATATTTCCGATCGATTCCTTCCCGATAAAGCAATCGATCTTATTGATGAAGCGGCTTCTAAATTAAGAATTGAAATTGATTCCATGCCCGAAGAGCTTGATACAGTTGAAAGGAAAATAAAGCAAATCGAGATCGAAAAAGAAGCATTAAAACGTGAGAAAGATGAGGCTTCTGCAAAAAGGCTTGAAGAACTATCAGGCGACTTGAATGAATTAATTGAAGATAGAAATAAGCTGAGGATGCACTGGAATCTTGAAAAGGAAAAAATTCAGAAAATACAGCAGCTTAAAAGCGATATTGAAAATGCAAAAATATTAGCAGAAAGATATGAACGTGAAGGCGACCTCGGGAAAGTAGCTGAATTGCGTTACGGCAAAATTGCTGAATACGAGAAGCAGCTTAAAGAAGAATCAAAAAAATTAGCTGAGGTTCAAAAAGATAAGAAGATGCTTAAAGAAGAAGTAGATGCCGAAGATATTGCCGAAGTGGTTGCTAAGTGGACAGGCATACCAGTTAGTAAAATGCTGGAAAGCGAACGAAGTAAATTACTACGACTTGAAGAAGAATTACATAAACGCATAGTTGGACAGGATGAAGCCGTGCATGCTGTTGCCAATGCGATTAGAAGATCTCGAACCGGTTTACAAGACATGGAGCGTCCGATTGGTTCATTTATTTTTCTTGGTACAACAGGTGTTGGTAAAACAGAACTTGCACGCTCTTTGGCTGAGTTCCTATTTGATGATGAACATGCGATGATCCGGATTGACATGTCGGAGTATATGGAAAAATTTTCAGTCTCGCGATTAATTGGTGCGCCTCCGGGATACATCGGCTACGAAGAGGGAGGACAGTTAACCGAGGCAGTCAGAAGAAAACCTTACTCTGTTGTTTTGTTGGATGAAATTGAAAAAGCTCATCCAGAAGTGTTCAATGTTTTACTTCAGGTGCTTGACGACGGACGATTGAAAGATAACCAGAGCAGAACTGTTAATTTCAAAAA
>CAZTDB010000258.1:0-4665 GCA_964612385.1 uncultured Ignavibacteriaceae bacterium | reverse complement strand
CATAACTCAAGTGTGGATAACATTGCAAAGATGTATTATCAAGCCGGAAGGGCAGTTGGTAATAGTCCCAATAATTCATCAATGAGCGAGAACGAATTATTTGGAGTTAAATGCCAATGGCCAGCTTTTAATTTACCACGAAATTCACTATCCGATGATCTGGATGAATTAGAATCATTTAAGAATTATATACAGAATTCAATCAACAGCGGCGGCTGGGCTATGTTGATGGGACATGAGGTTTACCCATTCTCAATGCTCAAAGAGATGTTGAATAAGGGTGCGTACTATCCTATAACAACCGAGTGGCTGACAGATTTGAGTACCTGGATTAAAACTAAGTCGAATGCTAACGATATTTGGGTTGGAACAGTTGCCAATGTTGTTAGATACATGAAACAGCGCGACAATTTTTATTACCAGGTTTTGTCATCAACAAATTCAGAAATTCAAATTAGTGTAAGTGATAATTTGGATAATACAATTTATAACTACCCGCTTACTGTAGATATTACTGTTCCGTTTTCGTGGGATGCTGTTTCAGTAACACAAGGATCAAATTCTCAAGTTGTTTATGCATACACCAGCGGAAATAAAAAAGTAATCCGTACAACTGTGATTCCGGATAATGGAATTGTTAAGCTATTTAATAATGCAGCACCGCCTTCGCAGTATTCAATTTCAGGTAAAATAGTATATCACAATTCAAATCAAACTCCAATCCAAAATGCGGAAGTTAAACTGCAAAAATCAGGTGAAACAATTGCCACTCTTTATACTGATGAGCAAGGTAATTTTTATTTTCCCGATTTGAGTACCGGTACTTATAGTCTTACATTTAAAAAGACAGGTAACTGGGGAGGAGTAAATTCCTCCGATGCTTTAATGACCGTAAGGTATTTTGCATCGCTTGAAAGCCTGGATGATATTCAAAAAATGGCTGCGGATGTTAACGACGATGGGAAGATAAACTCAACCGATGCTCTTTTAATTTTGCGGCGGTTCACAATGGTGATTGATTCCTTCACAAAGCCAAATTGGTTATTCAGCCCAAATCCGATTACAATAAATTTATCTGACTCAAACTATTATCAGGTAATCAAAGCAATAGCCGCAGGAGATGTGAACAGATCTTACGTTCCGTAATTTCACAAGCAAGATTGACTATCATAACTTGTTGTAAAATTTTAATATTCTTTAAATTTATTAACGATTGTTTCATTTAAAAGTAGAGGCGTCCGGACGGGCGTCTCAACGTAACAGCCTTCATTGTCGAACAATCAGAAACAAAAAACTATCCTAAAATTAATCGATGGGTCGATGCCTACAGTTAGACTTAAGTCTTCGTAAAAGACACCCCGGTCAGAACGATCCATTTGATGGGGCAACTCTACAGTTGAAAACACTTTTTAGATAAGCTTACTTTTTATACGATGAGATATTTAAACGCAATAAAAAGCTGTTTCTGCTTTACGCTTTACCGGTACTTTATTCCCCAAAGAAATGGTGAAAAAAATGCTATGGAAGATCCGGTAAAAATTTTTCTACACGGAGATCGTATTCATCGTTATCAAGTAATTAGAAAACGAAGCCCTCCAAAAACTTTGTATTAACCTCAAGCCTAGTCTTTACTTGTCGGAAATGAAACGGTTTCCCTTTCAATGAGCTTAAGCAGCTTTCTGAAATGCGCCATCTTTTCTCTATCGGTTTTGAGGCTGTTATGCTTAAAACGACTGACCACTTGAGATAACGAAACAGCACCCTGCTGCGTATGCTGGGACCTCCTCTGCAGATAATCCTTTAAGATTCTAATCTGTTCACTTGTTGGTTTGTGAGTTAAGTTTACCTTTGGCATAACGATTATTTTTTATATTTTGATTAATAGAAACATATATTTGATTTTCTCTTAACCATAAATGCGGCTAAAATGCCGGCTTCTATTACAGTAATAAAAATGTACTCAGTTAAAATTTTATTTCGGATTAAGCAATTTAGATATGATATTAGGTACCCGCTTAAAATATAAATTTGCCCGGCGAATAATAATCATGTTGAAACTTTTATTCAAATTATTTTTTTATAGTGGAATCATTATCACATCCTCCGGATATGCCTCACAGGATAATTATACCTTCAAACATTTCGGAATTAAAGATGGCTTGTCGCAAACAACAATCAGCGCAATAATACAAGACAGCAAAGGTTTCATGTGGTTTGGCACTCTGAATGGATTAAATAAATTTGATGGTCATTCATTCACTGTCTATACGCATTTGCCTAACGATACTACCTCAATTTCTGCCAACGGAATAACAGCTATTTATGAAGACCGCGAGGGAATGATATGGATAGGTACTACCGATGGAATACTGAATAAATTTGATAGAAGCACCGAAATATTTTACAGGCATGAAATAGCAAACCGTGTAACTGTCCCATATATCAAATCAAGAGAATATTACGAATACCCAATCTCCTTTTCCAGAAACAACAGCAGCACAATTACAACCATCGCGGAAGATAACACAGGAAAACTTTGGTTAGGAACCTGGGGAAAAGGATTGTTCATGTTCGATAAAAAAAGCGGAGAACTCCGTCACTTTTATTCTGATACTTCCAATGCACGCAGCTTGAGCTATAACCGGATTATGAGCGTTTTGGTTGACCACGAAGGAAATATTTGGGTAGCAACCTTTGGAGGTGGATTGAACAAAATTTCATTTTCAGAAGGAATTCTCAATAAATTGTCGGTACACGAAGAAATTACATTCCTTCATTACAAACATAATCCTCTCAATAGCAGAAGCTTAAGCGATAACAAAATAATCTCACTTTTCGAGGATCGATTTCATTCAATTTGGATTGGCACGTATGACGGCGGATTAAATCAATTGGAGGAATCGCAGAAAAACGTACCCCCCGCTGAAGCTAAATTCAATTCTTACAAGCATAACCGCAATGATGCTAAAAGCCTGGGCAACAATACCGTTATGGCAATTACTGCAGACTCGAAAGGTTATTTATGGATTGGAACATTCGGCGGCGGTTTAAACAGATTTGATTATAATACTAAATCATTTCTAAAATTTTTACATAATCCGCTTAATGAAAATTCATTAACCGATAACGACGTTCTTTCGATATGCGAAGACAGATCAGGTATAATTTGGATTGGAACTCACTTAGGTGAGGGGATAAGTAAGCTCGAAAGAAATAAATTGAAATTTGGTTTAATCCAGCGTAAACCGCTTCTTACCAATACACTTTCGGATAAAGTGGTTTGGGCTATCTATGAAGATGAGCAAGGTATTCTATGGATAGGAACTTATCGCGGAGGATTAAATAAATACGACAGATTAAATAATAAATTTACCGCCTTTAAAAATGATCCTTTCAATAAAAATTCTTTAAGCGATGATCACATTCGTTCGATAGAAGGCGACCAATTCGGTAATCTATGGATAGGAACTTACAGCGGTGGATTAAACCGATTCCAGAAGAGCACCGGTAAGTTTACTGTATTTAAAAATGATCCCCAAGACAAATTCAGCATTTCTGCCAATCAGATTTTATCAATACATATAGACAATAATAATATCGTTTGGTTGGCAACCTTTGGCGGCGGGTTAAATTATTTCGATTTGAAAGAAGCGACGAGCAGCAGCCAAATTCTATTTAAATCGTACCGTCATAATCCTTTCGATTCAACCAGTATAAGCGATGATCGCGTGTATAATTTATTTGAAGACGATAGCGGAACTCTTTGGATAGGTACCTTCGGCGGAGGAATAAATAAATTCGATAAAAAATCCGGTAAGTTCGAATCGCTTCGAAATGATCCCAATGTTTCCGGCAGCTTGAGTGACAATCGCGTACTCTCAGTTTATGTAGATTCAAGAGGTATTCTTTGGGCAGGTACCTACGGCGGTGGTTTGAACCGTTTTATTCCTGAAACAAATTCTTTTAAGCGTTATTCTGCACAAGACGGTTTAACAAGCAATGTTGTTTACGGAGTTCTCGAAGATGAAAATCATAATTTATGGATTTCGACGGATAACGGATTATTCAAGTACAATTTCGAAAATGGTCATTTCACTAATTATTCTCTCTTTGACGGTTTACAAAGCCTTGAATTCAGCGGAGGGGCATTCTTCAAGAGCCGCAGTGGTGAGCTTTTCTTCGGCGGTATTGATGGAGTGAATCATTTCTTTCCTGATAGTGTTAAGGATAATCCTGTTATACCGCAAATAGCTGTTACCGCAATTAAAATTTTTAATCAGGATGTAAAGGGAGAAAAAAAACGATTAACACTCCCTTACAATCAAAACTCTTTCAGTTTTGAATTTGCCGCACTTGAATTTACTAATCCGGCAAATAACCGCTATGCATATATATTAGAAGGTTACGATAAAGTTTGGCAGTACACCGATGCTTCAGTACGAAAGGTGAATTATACAAATCTTTCGCCGGGTAAATATCACTTTAAAGTAACCGGTTCGAATAATGATGGTGTTTGGAATCCCGTGCCGGTTGTTGTGGAAATAGAAATTTCACCTCCGCTTTGGCAAAGATGGTGGTTTGTTTCTCTAAGCATTTTAATAATTGCAGTATTGATCTATTATATTGGAACAATCAGAGTTAAAAATTTATTAACAATTGAGAAGT
>CAZTDB010000257.1:0-4699 GCA_964612385.1 uncultured Ignavibacteriaceae bacterium | reverse complement strand
TGTATTTCTGTAATTGATCAACCGGCAGCGATGGATTATAATTTCTCATATAAGCAGCATTGCTATGACATCTTGAACAAGTGTTCGGCAGATTTAAAGAATGAACCGGCGAGGCAGCGTTACTTACCCGCAGTATTCCATGTGCATTATGGCAAGTTGTGCATTGAAGAATACGTTCTTTTGCCGTGACAGAACTTTTCCAATGAACACTGTGCTTAATTAACTCAAGCTGATTTACCGGCACATTGGATCCGTAACCCTTCATCGTTTCAGCATTTGAATGACAGGCAATACAGCGCTCGGAAATATCATCGCCTTTTGGAATGCCGATAAATCCTTCTTTGCTGCTCATTGCAATTTCCATATCATCACTTTTACTATTACCGCCATGGCAAGCGGCGCACGATATTTTAATTTTAAAGTGAACATCACTTTTGAATAATTCCGAAGGTTTATCGCCTAACACTTCGTGACAGATGAAGCACTGATCGTCCTGTGCATAAATTTCAATTGCATTTGCTGCGGAAAAAATTATTAGAATTATAAAACAAATAAATTTTATTCTTTTCATGACAACCACCCAAGAATGGTTAAAACAATTATAAAAATCACAGCGAACAAGCCAAAATAATTTATCAATTTATTTTTCTCACCTTTCGAACTCTTCCTATCCCAGAAAGGAACCAAAAGCCATAAAATGCCTGCGGCTCCGAATAGAAGCACTCCGACAACTTCTCCCTCTATAAACCAAATATGCGCCGGAAAATACTTTAAGGTTTGAAACATGAAAAGGAAATACCATTCGGGTTTTATTCCTTCGGGTGCAGGGGCAAACGGATCGGCTTTCTGTCCAAGTTCCGATGGAAAGAATACTGCAAGGATGGCAAGTAAATTCAATACTAAAAGCCAAAGAATTAAATCCCTTAAGAAAAAATTTGGAAAGAAGGGCATCTTTTTTAATTCGCTCTTCTTTTTTCCTTCAAACTCAATTGGTTCGCTCATGCCTTGTCTTTGCACAAGCAGCAGATGAATAATTAATAGTGTGGAAAAAATTGCCGGAAATAATGCAACGTGAAATCCAAAAAGCCTTGACAAAGTTGCACCGGTTACATCCTCTCCGCCGCGCATAAAAATTTTCAGAGGTTCACCGATTAGAGGCACGGCACCGGTTATATCCGAGCCGACTTTTGTTGCGAAGAAGGCAAGTTCATTCCAGGGAAGCAAGTATCCGCTGAAACCGAAGCCGAGTGCAAGGAAGAACATTAATACCCCCGTAACCCATGTTATCTCTCTTGGTTTTCTATATGCCTTCTCGAAATAAACGCTGAACATGTGAATAAAGATAGCAAGAATGAATAGATTAGCAGACCAGGTGTGAATAGAACGGATAAGCCATCCGAACTCAACTTTGGACATTATAAATTGAATGCTTTCGAATGCAAGATCGGCACTGCCTTTATAATAAAATAAAAGCAAGATGCCTGTAATGACTTGAATAATAAAAAGGAAGAGCGATACCCCGCCAAAGTAATACCAAATTGAATGGCGGTGCACAGGCACATATTTCTTCTCGACAAAGCGAATGATATCCTGAAGCTCCAAACGCTTATCGAACCAGCCGTAAACTTTACCCCATAAATTTTTCATGTTTCAACCTCAGGTTTGTTTTGAAATTATTATTTCATCGCCTTTAAGTACAACCCTGAAAGGCTGCAGCGGTCGGGGCGGGGGTCCGGCAATATTTCTGCCTGTAAGATCATATTTCCCGTTATGGCAGGCGCACCAGATTACTCCCATTTCCTTTTTGTATTGCACGGTGCAGTCAAGATGTGTGCATGTAGCTTCAAAAGCACGAAGTTCATCTTCTTGTGTACGGATAAGGATTACAGGCTTATTGCCGAAGCGTATAATTTTCCCGGAATCTTTTTCTAATTCAGATAGCAGCCCAGCCGAAACTGTTGATACTTCAACGTCGGCTTGCTTTGGAGGTTTTAAATAGGCAATAAGAGGATAAATTATTGTACCTGCAAAACCAATAAGTCCTCCGGTAAGCAGATATTTTAAAAAGTTTCGTCTCCCCTGTTTTTCGAAATTTTTATTAGTGTAATTCATATTTAATCACCTTTTATTTCTGAACGAGACGAAAATTTAATTGTAAGATTTTATGTTTAAAAGAAACTCTAACAATCGGAATACTCTGCACCTTAATAACTCACATTATGCGAAAAAGTTGAACTCCTCTTTCTTTCCCGGGGCTGCTAAAGAGTCTGTAAATCTCATTATACTGCCCTGTTGCAGACAGGAAGGAGTTGAGTTACTGAGAAATCCTTTTCGATTTGAAGATATTCTAAGATTTCTCGGTCGAAAACTCCCTCGAAATGACAAATTTACTTTTCGGAACGATCCTTTGGATTGGTTACCTTCGGGTTAAGTTCCTCGTAATTACATAAAGTTCTGCGCAGCTAGAGTAAAAACCTTTTGTATATCCTTACTATTTATCATTTTCCATGGCAGTCGCTGCAGTTGACAGTAATCCATTCGTTACCAATATCAACAGGATGAATATAATCAATTCCTGTCAGTGAAATTCGCGTTTTCTCATGCTCATATTCTTGTGAAAGAATAGTATGACACACGTTGCAGTCTTTAGACAGTACTCTCCCGTCATCGCTTACGTGCTTACCATCGTGGCATCTGAAGCATCCCGGTGAATACATGTGCCCGATATGATTCGGAAAATTCTTCCAATTGACACGCATCTCGGGAAAATAATTTCTCGAATATATCTTTTGAATTTCCTCTATTGTTCTTTCGATTTCTTCTTTTCTTTCTTTTGCAAGCGAAGGATAATTGGTTTCATAGAAATTGCTAATGATTATTCTAATGCTATCTAATGCAGTGGTTTTGTTTCTGTAATTTCTTTCAAGTGCATCAACCGTAATACTTTTTATAAATGGAAGATCACGATTTATCCATCCTAAGCTCATCAAGTGGTTAACTGAAGTAGCCGGTTCATTATAAATATGAGTCGGTCGGTTGTGGCAGTCGATGCAATCCATTCGTCTTAGCTTAATATCTTTTAATTGGTTTTCGTTGAACTGAATCTCCGTGCTGCGAAAAATAGTGGTTTTGCCCTCGGAATCTTTCATTCTTATCCATGGGATTTGAAGCCGCTGCGAATCTACAGCAGCATAAACTATTTCGTTTGCAATGTTCATGTGCCAATGAATGCCGGAGGTTGGGCCGGCTTCAATGTTGCCGCCTCCGATATTCATAAGCAGATTCAGATTGAACATAGAATTATGTTCGTCCGAAAGATAGTAAGTGTTTACGTGTTTCTTTTGGTTAAAGAAATGTTTTGGCCAATGGCATTGCTCGCATGTTTCCTGCGCCGGACGAAGATTTTCTATCGGTGTGGGTATAGGTCGTGAGTATTTATTAAACAAAACCGAGTAAACCTGGTAAGCACCCTAAAGCTTAGATCGAACAAACCAGTCTGCCCCCGATCCAATATGGCACTGCACACATCCTACTTTTGCGTGCGGTGAGAACTGATAGGCAGTATACTCAGGCTCCATTACTGAATGACATAATGTTCCGCAAAATTCATCGGAGTCGGTGTATTCATAAGCCTTAAAGCTGCCGAATGCAGAGAATAACAAAAGCAATATTGTCCCTAATGAAAAAATAACAGTCGCTCTCCTATGCCGCGGATCATTCAGATCAAGCATCGGAAATTTTCTATCAATGTGAATTCCCGCTTTTTCTCTTCTGTGCTCTCTATAGATTCCCGCAACAATAAGAAAGAGACCTGCCAGAAGAAAAGTAGGAAGCACTACAAATGCAATTATGCCCATGTACGGTTTTTGTCCACCGCTTACTGCTTCAAGCAGCATTAAGAACAGTATAAGACCGAAGCTGATTAAAGCAATAGCTGCACCGGTAAGCGTGATAGGATTATAAAATGAACTTGGAAGTTTATTCTTCATCCGACATACCTATATAAAATGTTTCTTTTATTTTAGCGCCCTACCTGTATGCGAATATCATCGCATAAATAATCCAGATGATAATACTGAAACCTAAAATTAATGCTGTCCATCCAAAAACTTTAATTGCTCGTATTACAATTGGCGGATACGGTTCGACTAAATATTTTTCAAGCTCACCGCTCTCAACTAATTCTTTATATTCTTTCGGGCGGTCAAGTTTATATTCTTCAAGAGGAACTCTGCCTGAAAAAATAACAATATCCATCGGAAATTTTTCCGGGCGGAGATGTGTATTAAAAAAATGAACCGTAAAAATAAATCCCGTAGCGAGCAATGCTTCATCGCTGTGAATAATGGTAGCTACATTTATGAGCCAGCCGGGAATTCCCAAGCCTGTGAAGAACTCGGGAAACCACAAAGTAAGCCCTGTTGAGCCGATAACGCAAATTCCCCAGAAGACGGCGAAGTAGTCAAATTTTTCCCAATAGGTCCATCTTCCGTATTCCGGTCTTTCGCCCAAACCTAAAAACCATTTAAGCGAATCTTTCAAATCGAGCCAATCTTTTTTATTGAACAGCATTGTGTTGTTACTAAATAGCAGTTCTTTCCATGATTTAAATTCTTTGCGCCTCATTCTTATTAAATCAATTATATGAATGAGGAAAACGCTGAACATAATAACTGCGGCAAAACGATGAATAAACCCG
>CAZTDB010000256.1:0-4705 GCA_964612385.1 uncultured Ignavibacteriaceae bacterium | reverse complement strand
AGCTATCACATTTTCGACAAATCAAAATTTTTAAGGCACTAATGGCAAAATCAATCTCTCTTCCTACGCATTCGGATAAAAGGGGAAACCTAAGCGTTATCGAAAAAGAAATTCCGTTCGAGGTGAAAAGGATTTTCTATATTTATGGAGTTGATGAATCGGTTCGCGGCGGACATAGGCATAAAACTAC
Organism: uncultured Ignavibacteriaceae bacterium; assembly: GCA_964612385.1. Classification (GTDB taxonomy): domain Bacteria; phylum Bacteroidota; class Ignavibacteria; order Ignavibacteriales; family Ignavibacteriaceae; genus JAGUYG01. Next base: position 4,515 of record CAZTDB010000256.1, on the reverse strand, counting down.
CCGGCAAGCTGCAATTTGTATTCACGGAAGCTGTATAGTTTCTAATGACGATGGGACAAAGAAAGAAGACTTCTTATTAGATCATCCGAGTAAATGTTTGATCCTGGAAACCTACGATTGGCATACAATGCATCACTTTACACCGGATGCAGTTTTACTCGTAATGGCGTCTACTCCTTTCGATCCCGCTGATTATATCTATGAGGCATACGAATGATTGAATACGAAAATTTGGCAAAGTCAAACAAAATTTTTTTCGAAGAATTTGAAAAAAGCTTTAAAGAAACGCTTGCAAGCGGCTGGTTCATACTCGGAAATAATGTAAAGAAGTTTGAAAAGGAGTTTGCAGATTATTTAGGGATGAAGCATTGTATTGGTGTTGCATCCGGACTCGATGCTTTGATTCTATCTCTTAATGCGCTGGGCTTTGAGGAAGGAAGCGAAGTGATTGTTCCTGCCAATACTTATATAGCAACAATTCTATCGATTATTCACTGCAGGCTAAAACCGATTTTAGTTGAACCGAATATAAACACCTATAACATCGATCCATTAAAGATTGAAGATAAGATAAGCGAAAAAACGAAAGCCTTAATGATTGTTCATCTTTATGGTAAAGCGAGCGACATGGATCCTCTTTTGGAAATTGTAAAGAAATACGATCTGAAATTAATTGAAGACTGCGCTCAATCTCACGGTGCTAAGTACAAAAACAAATTAACAGGAACATTCGGTCATTTGGCGGCATTCAGTTTTTATCCGACAAAAAATCTTGGTGCGTTGGGTGACGGCGGTGCGGTTATTACTAATGACGATGATTTGGCATCAATCGTAAAAAGATTACGGAATTACGGTTCCGATATAAAGTATTATAATGAGCTTGTGGGATTCAATTCACGATTAGATGAAATTCAAGCCGGATTTTTAGCTATAAAATTAAAGCAGCTCGATAAAATAAATTCTCATAAGAGAAAGCTTGCAGAAATATATCTTCAAAATCTTAAAGATGATTTTATCCTTCCAAATTCTCATCCTGATTTTTTCGATGTGTTTCATATCTTCAACGTAAGGCATCCGCAGCGCGATAAGCTGAAGGAATATTTACTTAAAAATGAAATTAAAACTGAAATACATTACCCCTTACCTCCGCATCATCAAAAGGCAATGAAAGGAATAATTGAGGGCAGTTATCCTATTTCGGAAGAAATTCACAAAACAACTTTAAGTCTTCCAATCTCATTCTTTCATACTGAAGATGATATTTACAAGGTAGTGGAAGTGATGAATAACTTTTAGGTTAAAAATTTTTCATAAATTCTGCAAGCACTTTGGTTATTTCCTTTCTATCAAACTTCTTAACCTTACTTAGGTTAGTTGAGAAATCATTTGCTCGCTCAAAAAATTCTTTACCGGATTCGTTATAATGAAACAACATTCCGGCATTTGTTTCATCAAGAATTCTTTTTACATCTTTATTATCATCACCGAATGCAATTATCGGCTTGCCCGTCCTAAGGTATTCAAATAATTTTCCAGGCAGATGCCGCGGTTCGGTTGCACAAACTAATAAATAATTTGCTTTTGCTAATTCTTTCAGCATTTCTTTGTAAGGAAAGAAACCGCAATATTCCGTGTAGCTTTCAAGCCCTAGCTCTGAAATTGTTTTTTTTATACCGGGACTTACCGACCCGATGAATTTCAATTTTATTTTTCTCCCCTTCTCGATTTCTTCTTTTAACTGCTTCCAAAAAATAATCGGGTTTTGATAATCGAATATATTTCCCGCATGAACAATAACTTCTTCTTGCAAAACATTTGAATAGTCTGTTGTTTCTTCAAATGATAATTCAGAAAAATCCTCCTCATTATAACCCCAATAGGAAACAAATGTTTTGCCCTTTAACCATGGATATTTTTTTATATAGTCTGATTCCATAGTATCGGTTACGAATATTGCTTTCTTGCAGCTTTGCAGAACATTTTTCTCCAAATAATTATCAATCAAAATAGTTGGTTTGCTTCGCTTAAAATTTTTATAATAGATTATATCAGTCCATGGATCTATAAACAAAGGGAAGTGATTAATCTTGAAAAGGCGGGACAATCTGTAGCCGGCTAACAATGCAGTATGCGGCGGACCGAAAGAAAGCACCGCATCGAAATTGTGTTCTTTAAAAAGCTGCTTTCCTTTTTTTACTGCATAAAAGTACCAACCGATGCGCGCATCGGGAATGAACAAATTCATTCTGATCCAAACAGAAATTCTGTGCAGTAATCCTTTATTCTCATTCGAAATTGTTTCTGATGCGATAAGCGGCTCATCTTTCTTTTTACCGATAGCCCTTCTGTAAATGTTGAACGGTTCAAATGAATTAGTTTTTGCTGCAATTAAATCCGGAGATATATCGTTAAGAAGACTTTCATCTCTATCCGAAAATGTATCTTCTTTTACGGTTAAAACTACAGGTGTCCAATTGAACTGCGGAAGATACTTAACTATTTTCATCGGAAGGTGAAGCGAAGCCTTTCCGGAAGGAGGCCAATAGTATGTAATTACTAAAACCTTTTTCATATATGATTACCGCTTTTCACCCACAAATTGTATTACACTAGCTTCCCCTGAATGATGCTTCCCTTCATTAAGGATAATCTTTTTCTCTTCCAAAAGAATGGTGTGGATAGAAGGAAAGTAACTTTTAATTTCATCAATCGAGTATAAAACATTTAAATCTTGAGGACCGCCTGATGTTCTTCCAAGCTGATTCTTTGAAAAAACCTCCATGATTATTTTACCGCCGGTTTGCAATGCTTCGGAGAGTCTATCGAAAATTAGCCGGCAGTTTGCCGGATTAAGATGAATGAAAATTAATCCGGCAGCATCATAATATTCTTTCGATGGGATGTAATCAATTAAGTTTGCTACCGTGTAGTCCAGCTTAACATTATTTTGATTAGCCCAGCTTAAAGTTTTCTTCTTAGCATTAGAGCTAAAGTCAACTGCATCAACTTTCCATCCTTTCTTTGAAGCATAAACAGCGTTTCTGCCTTCACCCTCACCTAACATTAATAATTTGCCGGGCATAAGTCTATCAATTTGTTCCTTAAAGAAGGAGTTGGGTTCTCTTCCGTAAATGAATTCTTCATTGGAGTATCTTGCATCCCAGAAATTTCCGTCATAATGGTTCATCATTCCTCTAAATGTTTATGTTAAATTTAATTCAACTTCATTTTATTTGAAAATTAAAATAAAGTGGATTTCAAGAGTTAGATAAATTCATTTCCATCCACTGTACAACGAATACAAGCTTATATTAATGTTGATAGTTGATGCAGCCCGTGCTCTGATTACATCTTATCATAGATCACAATAATTTTTTATCACGGTTAATTAGATTTCTATGGAGCAATTCTTTTATTAGTTTCTAAGTAAAATTTCGGGCTTATAAATGTTAATCGACATCGCAACTGTATTACCACCTTACAAAATAACTCAACAGCGTGCCGCTGAAGAATTGAAGAAACGTATATCCGGAAATTCGACCGGAAGATTTATCGATGCAATTGCGCAGCATTCGGGTATAAAGCAGCGGTTTGTTGTAATTCCAGACGTTGATGATTCATCCGAAGAAAAATTTTATTCGAACGGCGTTGAGCCTATAATCCCCGGTACAAAAAAACGAATGGAAGAATACAAAAAATGGGCAAAGAAATTAGGCAAAGAAGCCGTCACAAATCTTTTCGAAAAAAATAATATTTCCGCTGGTGCAATTGATAACCTTGTTACAATTTCTTGCACCGGTTTTTTTGCGCCAGGTCTTGACTATTATTTAATTGAAGAATTGGGACTAAGACGTGACATAAAAAGAACGAACATTGGTTTTATGGGGTGTGCCGCTTCTATAATTGGATTTAATTCGGTATTTAATTTGCTAAACAGTGAAAGCGAGGATAAAAAAAATATCCTTCTCGTATCAGTGGAAATTTGCAGTTTACACGTTCAGTTTGAACCTTCAAAAGACAATTTGCTAGCTAATATGTTATTCGCTGATGGATGTGCCGCTGCATTATTTTCTTCACAGACAAACAGTAAACCAACACTTAAGCTGATTAGCACTTTCTCATTTCTCTTTCAAAATACCTTTGAATATATGGAGTGGAAAATCGGAAATTTAGGTTTTGAAATGATGCTTTCCTCGGAATTACCTAAGCTAATTTTAAGCGAAGCGGTTCCAAAGCTAATTAATTTTTTATCATCAATAAGTTTAATGAAAGAAGATATATCTCATTGGGCGCTGCATCCCGGAGGCAGAGCAATATTAGATTCACTTCAAGATGGTTTAAACCTTACTGATGAGCAAATGAAACCATCAAGAAGTGTACTCGAAAATTTCGGTAACATGTCCTCAGCCTCTATTCTTTTTGTAATGAAAGAAATTTTAAATAATGCAGAATTAAAAAGAAATGAGCTGATGTGTGCCGTTGCATTTGGTCCGGGTTTAACAATGGAAGCCGCAC
>CAZTDB010000255.1:0-4710 GCA_964612385.1 uncultured Ignavibacteriaceae bacterium | reverse complement strand
GAAATAACAGATTAAAAAGACTTATAGATATTAAAGCTCCTGAAGTAATCCTTCGTAATGAAAAAAGAATGCTTCAGGAAGCAGTTGATGCTCTTTTTGATAATTCAAGACGAGGCAGTGCTGTCAGAAGTGATAGCAACAGACCATTGAAGTCTTTAAGTGATATGCTTAAAGGTAAACAGGGAAGATTCAGACAAAATCTGCTTGGGAAAAGAGTTGATTACTCAGGTCGTTCTGTTATTGTGGTTGGACCTGAACTTAAATTGCATCAGTGTGGATTGCCAAAGGATATGGCGGTTGAGTTATTCAAACCTTTCATCATCCGAAAATTAATCGAGCGCGGACACAATAAAACAGTAAAAAGTGCAAGAAAAGTTGTTGATAGAAAAGATCCGATTATATGGGATATCTTAGCAAAAATTATTGAGGGGCATCCTGTTCTGTTGAATAGAGCTCCGACTCTTCATCGACTTGGTATCCAGGCATTTCAACCGGTACTAATTGATGGAAGAGCCATCCAATTGCATCCGATGGTTTGTACAGCCTTCAATGCGGACTTCGACGGCGATCAGATGGCTGTACACGTTCCACTTTCATACGAAGCTCAGCTTGAGGCATCCCTTCTGATGTTGAGCAGCCATAATATTCTCTCTCCGCAAAATGGCAGTCCAATTGTATTGCCAACTCAGGATATTGTTCTTGGTTGTTATTACCTAACTAAACTGCGTGAAGGTGAAAAGGGAGAGGGAATGATATTCGGCTCACCTGAAGAAGTTATTATTGCATATAATTCAAAGATTGTCGGTTTACATGCAAGAATAAAAGTCAGGTTTCATGGCGAATCGATTGAAACAACTACAGGCAGGGTTATTTTTAATCAAATTGTTCCGGACGAAATGGGATTTTTTAATCAACTTCTGATTAAGAAAACTTTCGGTGGCTTTATTGGTCAAATGTTCATGAAGCTTGGTAATAAAGTTACAGCCAAATTCCTTGACGATTTGAAAGACCTTGGCTTCAGATATTCTACAGCCGGAGGCTTGTCGGTATCTTATGCCGATATGATTATTCCCGAAGAAAAAGAGAATCTTATTTCCAAAGCGAATAAAAAGGTTGAAACGATTCTTAATGAGCATGAACAAGGTGTTATCACTGACGCTGAACGTTATAATAAAATAATAGACGTCTGGACTCATACTACGAATGATGTTGCCCGTGCACTCATGGAGAAAATAAAGATCCATAATCAAGGCTTTAATTCTCTGCACATGATGGTTGATTCAGGTGCACGAGGCTCCCAAGAACAAGTAAGGCAGTTAGCTGGTATGCGTGGTTTGATGATGAAGCCTCAGAAAACGCTGTCCGGACAAGCGGGTGAAATTATCGAAAATCCGATTGTGGCGAATTTCAAAGAAGGTCTGTCGGTTCTTGAATACTTCATTTCAACGCACGGTGCTCGTAAAGGTTTGGCTGATACCGCATTAAAAACAGCCGATGCAGGTTACTTAACACGCCGGCTTGTTGATGTATCACAGGATGTTATTATTTCTGAAATCGATTGCGGCACCATTCTCGGTATTGAAATATCCGCTTTGAAGGATGTTGAACTGGAAAGAGAGCCGTTAGTTGAAAGAATAACAGGTCGAGTATCTCAGGAAGATGTGTATGATCCACGTACCGATGAATTGCTTGTTGAAGCCGGAGAGACGATTACAGAGGAGGTAGCTGAAAAAATTGAGGATTCGAGTATTGAATCTGTATATATTAGAACGGTGCTTACCTGCGAATCCAAACGCGGTGTTTGTGCAAAGTGTTATGGACGAAATCTAACAAATGGCAAACTTGTTGAAGTTGGTGAGGCAGTAGGTATCATTGCTGCTCAATCTATCGGTGAACCCGGTACGCAGTTAACTTTGAGAACATTCCATCTTGGAGGTACTTCTTCAAGAATTGCGAGCCAATCGCAAGTTGAAACTGCCGTTGAAGGTATTGTTAAATTTGAACGAGTTTCCTTTGTTGAAAAATCAGACTTCATGGGAACTGTTAAGGTAGTTACCGGCAGAAGAGGAGTAATTGGAATTTATGATGAGAATAATCGTCAAATAAAGAAATATGACGTTCCCTACGGTGCTGAGCTTGTCATTAGCGATGGAGATCGAGTCTACAAACGTCAGCCGCTTTACAACCACGATCCTTATAATTCTGTAATTCTTTCTGATATAAGTGGTAGAGTTCGTTTTGTCGATCTAATTGATGGCATCACTTTACAGCAAGTTACCGACGAACAAACAGGGCACGTTCAAAAAGTTGTTATCGAATCAAAAGATAAGAACTTAACTCCCAGCATGTTGATTGAAACCGAGGATGGAATTAAAAAACCGTTTAGTCTTCCCACACGTTCTTATCTCTCAGTTGATGAAGGTGAAAGCATAACAGCGGGAACTATTCTTGCAAAAATTTCAAAACAAACTATTAAGAGCAGGGATATAACTGGCGGTCTTCCAAGAGTTACAGAATTGTTTGAAGCCCGAAGTCCACAAGATCCTGCAATTGTTAGTGAAATAGAGGGTAAAGTAAAATTCGGAGCGAGAAAGAAAGGCTCGAGAGAGATAGTTATTATCGCTCCTGATGGTTCAGATGAAAAAAGATATAATGTTCCTTTAGGAAAGCATGTTTTGGTTCAAGAAAATGATGAAATACCTGCTGGTGAAAAAATAACCGATGGTCCCATAAATCCGCATGATATATTAAAGATAAAAGGAACAAGTGCTGTACAGGAATATCTTGTAAACGAAATACAAGACGTTTATAGACTGCAAGGTGTTAAAATTAATGATAAGCACATCGAAGTGATCGTTAGGCAGATGCTCCAAAAAATTAAAATTGTTTCACCGGGAGATACGAGATTTCTTGAAGAAGACATTGTTGATAGAAATGAATTCTTTGAAGAAAATAACAAAATCGTATCCATGGTTTATGTCGAAGAGAAAGGTGATTCGAGATTAAAAGAAGGACAGCTAGTTCTTAAAAATAAAGCGCGTGAAATCAATATCGACTTAAAGAAAAAAGGCAAAAAACCAGCCATTGTAAGAGATGCCGAACCTGCAACATTTGAGCACGTATTATTGGGAATTACACAAGCTGCCTTGTCTACGGAAAGTTTCATTTCAGCGGCTTCATTTCAAGAAACAACTAAAGTTTTGGCAAATGCTGCTACAGAAGCAAAAGTAGATCATCTCTTAGGATTAAAAGAAAATGTGGTTATGGGTCACCTAATACCAGCTGGTACAGGACTCAAAAAATATAGAAACATTATACTTAAAACGCCGGAAGTAGAAGCTACAACCGAAACTTTAGAAGAAGTTAAGACTAATTGAGTGGCTTTTTTACCATGTAGTTTATTTTTACACTATAAGCTACTCGAAAACTAGTCGTAAGTACTTAAAATATTTAGTGTTTTTCTTGACTAATTTTAAGACAAAATATATATTAGAAATCTGAAATTTTTTAATTGTTTAGTTTAGGAGAATTTAGTGCCCACAATAAATCAGTTAGTACGAAAAGGTAGAGTGCAAATATTAGCGAAAAATAAAGCTCCGGCTTTAAGTGCCTGCCCTCAAAAACGAGGTGTTTGTACCAGAGTCTATACTACAACCCCTAAAAAGCCTAATTCTGCTTTAAGAAAAGTAGCAAGGGTGAGATTAACTAACGGTATTGAGGTAACTGCCTATATACCTGGTGAAGGGCACAATTTACAAGAGCACTCCATCGTACTTATTCGTGGCGGCAGAGTTAAAGATTTGCCAGGAGTAAGATACCATATTATACGTGGAACCCTGGACACTAGTGGTGTTGAAGATAGGAAAAAAGGTCGTTCTAAATACGGAGCTAAAAAACCAAAAGTGAAATAAATTAAAAAATGAGAAAGAAAAGAGCAGAAAAAAGATATATCAAACCGGATCCGAAGTTTAGCGACATTCTTGTTGCTAAATTTATTAACTCACTAATGTATGACGGCAAAAAAACAAAGGCACGTGAGGTGGTTTACTCTGCAATTGATATCATTGAAGAAAAAACAAAAAAATCCGGATTAGAAACTTTTAAAAAGGCACTTAGCAATACTCAGCCGCTTATCGAAGTTAGAAGCAGAAGAGTTGGTGGGGCTACTTATCAAGTGCCAACAGAAGTAAGACCGGAACGGCGCATTGCTTTAGCTATGAGGTGGATAAGAAATTATGCTCGAAGCAGAAATGATAAATCCATGGCATTAAAGCTTGCATCTGAGCTGATTGCTGCTTCAAATGGAGAAGGTTCCGCGGTAAAGAAAAAAGAAGATACACATAGAATGGCTGAAGCGAATAAAGCTTTTGCACATTTTAAATGGTAGCTTGTTGAATTGAAATGTGTTGAAATAGGAAATATTTATAAACAATGGCAAACAAAGATAGAATAGGTAAGGTTAGAAATATTGGCATCATGGCTCATATTGATGCCGGTAAGACAACTACTACAGAGAGAATTTTATACTATACAGGAAAACTGCATAGATTGGGCGAAGTGCACGATGGTGCCGCTACTATGGACTGGATGGAGCAGGAGAAAGAACGAGGCATCACGATAACAAGTGCGGCTACTACATGTTTTTGGAGTGATTATCAGATAAATATTATTGATACGCCGGGGCATGTTGATTTTACTGTGGAAGTGGAG
>CAZTDB010000254.1:0-4751 GCA_964612385.1 uncultured Ignavibacteriaceae bacterium | reverse complement strand
CCTATTTACAAAGGGGATAGCCGCGAAGGCTTGATTGTATTCGATCCGATCGTTAATTCAGTTGAAGAGTTAAAGGTAACCATAAAAAACTTTGTTCTGGAATATGACGAAAACAACGAACCGAGTGATTTTACTGATTTGGTTTTATATTTTAAACAAGTTCCGCTTGTTAAGGAAGCTATTATAACTAAAACTCAAGTGGCTGCTCAATCAGACACAACTAAAGAGGCAGGCATATCCGGAAACATTAAAATAGCTTTGCTTAAATATGTAATTGAAAGTACAAGGGGTACTTATACAGATCCATGGAATCCGCTTCCTCGTGCTGTTCCTTCTATAATTGAATATGCAGAACAAAACTCTAAGATCGACGCGGTGTATGTTCAATTAGCTCCGGATGAGAAAGAATTCAGCAAAGTTAAATTAGCTTTTATTTTAGGAGGTCCGGCTGCCCCGCAATTTTCAACAAACTTTATTAACTCTGTAGCGGACTTTCTTCAAAACGGCGGTTTCCTTTATATCGATAATGCTTACATTACAGCCGATTGGCCCTACGCACGGATAATGGATGATTTCATAAAAAAAATTCAGCAGCAGCTAACCGTAAAATCGGAAGTTAAAAGAATCAATTTAGACCATCCACTGTTCAAAGCGTGGCAGCAGTTCGATATACTTCCAAAAGGATTCGACGACTTAAATGCCAATATCGAACCTTCAGATTACTTAACGGGATTATTTATAGAAGGCAAGCTTGCGGCAATACTTTCAACAAAAGGGTACCCTGCCGTTTGGGTTCAGGAGCGAAGTTCGAATATCGATAATGAAATTCAACTTAAACTTGGTGTTAACATAATTGCCTATGCACTTAAAAACTGATAAAAGAAGAGAGCAAAGAATGAAATTCTTTACGTTATTTTTATTGATTGTTTTCATCAATAGCTGCATGTTAACAGTTAAAGCACAGCAGCTTTTGGATGATAAATTATCAAAACAGGAAATTCTTTCTTCAACCGAGAGCAGTAAAAGCTTTTGGGACGTTGATATTACAGGCAGAAAATTAAATGCTGTTATTTACTCCGCGCTTGTACCCGGTTCGGGACAAACTTATCTGGGACATGAACTAAAAGGTGCCGCAATTTCGGTTTCATTTTATGCAGCGGCTATTGCTGCTGTAATTGCCCACAATAATTTTCTTGCACGTGAAGATAGAATAAAAGTATTAACAAAATCGTACACTGAAACACGGGAATTTACAAAAGCCGATCAGCTTTGGCGTGATATTCTGAATGAAGCAAATAATAGAAAACATGACTACGATAGAAGGAAAATATTTAGTTATGCCGCTGCCGGTTTATGGCTGCTAAATGTGTTCGATATTTTCTTTTTAAGCGATGACTTAGGAGCTGACGTTTTTTCGATGAAGGGCGATGATAATCCCCTGCAATTAAGATTAGCGCTTGATGAGAATTTTTCGGGTGTTGCTCTTAAATTATATCTGCCATAAATTAAGGTAAAAATGAAAATACTTGTTTACATAACAGGCTTAATAACTATAATAATTTTATTTGGCTGTAATGAACCTGAACCGCTGCCGTCAGCAACTCACTATACAAGGGTTCCACGTCCTGAAAATTTAAGTTCCACTGTGGATACTACGGTTACAGGAAAATATAGGGTTACTGTTAGCTGGCAGGTTCAATCAATGGATAATCTAAAAGATTTTAATCTATTAAGGGCTTTTGATCAACCGGCTGACTTTACTACATTAGCACTAAATTATGCAAACACTACTTATGTCGATTCATCAATGAAATCTTTTGCCGATACGCTCTTAGTTTTTTATTATGTTTCGGCAAAAGGAAAAGATAATTTTGTAGGGCAAAATTCTGATACATTAAAAGTTACAATTATTAAATAATTCTTATTTTATATATAGGAGGCAAAATGATGAAAAGGTACTTTTTAATGCTGTGTGTTGCGCTTGGGTTTTTAATTATACAAAACAATGCAAACGCCCAGCAAGTACTTGACAGTGCGAATGTGCTTTATATTGATAACACTTCCGATAATAGAACTACACCCGGAATCGGTTCCTTTATGGACGATCCTCAATACAAAGAATTTCCTCAAACTCAAATTGCACCGGGCACTGCAGATATTTACGGATGGTGGACAAACAACGGTTCTTTTTGGCTGGGTGGTAACAGCCGCAGAGCAAGCTATTACGGCTCTGGTAATAATACCGGTGCACATGCCCATTGGTATTGTTCAATTCAAGAGAGCGGTTATTATGTTGTTTACCATAATATGTGGGCAGGTAATGCCACTTCCGATGCGTATGTAACTTTCACTCGTTTTGGTGAAGCCGCTGCTGCCGATAGCTTTCGATACAATATGCAGTTTAATAATACTCCAGAAGATCTACCAAGCTGGTATCCGCTTGGGATGATTTTCTTATTTGCGGGTGACAGCGCATTAACTGTTGAAATCGGATTGGACTCGCTTGGCTCAAATACGCTTCGCTCAGATGCCATCGCATTAGTGAAGAGTAATGAAGCCGGACCGGACCTTGAATTTGGCGCAAGAAGATTTACGCGCACGGTTATTGACCCGAATACCCTGGATACTTTGGTAGCTCAAAGCTTTTATAAAGAGCGTGCACCATTCCCATTCCAGCCGACGGATTTTAACGGAGAAAATTTTACTGAAAGAAAACTATCTCTTTATAATATTGGCGGGGCTGCACTAACAGTTTCAGGATTTGAAACTCAAACTAATCGATTTTATGTTGCCACACCGGCTCCGTTCACAATTCCGGCAGGCGGTAAAATGCAAATTGCAGTGAGATTTGACCCCAAAGGTGAAGAGATAACCTATGATACACTCTATATTTTGAGCGATGATCCTAATGAGCCTGCTGCATGGCTGCCGCTTCGCGGAGAAGGTATTAATTACAACTTTATTATGAACGCAAGTATGGATGGCTCCGAGCCGCATTGGAATATTGAAGGCGGAGTATTTGAAAAATTAGGTGCGGGCTGGGCTGCATCCACTGCTTCAAAATTTGTTTTTCCAATTCCTGACGGTAATAAACACAGTATTGTAATGGTTAATGGTCCTCAGAGCGAAGCAGCTGCTATTTACAGATTCCAAATTCCTGATGATTTATATGGCAATTACTACTTAGAACATTCGGGTCCTACCACAAGCAATGCCGCCATAAGTGCTACAGTAGAAGTCGTTACTCCATTCATCTCAGACACAATGAGGGTTACCGGTTTTGACCAAAATCAGACTGGCTCTGTTTATTGGAGCCGCATAGGCGGTAACAGAATTTTTCCGCTTAACGGCGGTGGTGAAACAATAGTTAAATATACAAATCCCGGTGCCGGTTTGCTTCGAGCCGATTTGATGAGAGCGCGAAAAGTGCCGATCGCACCTGATATTAGCACCAACCGTGACCCTCAGCGTTTAGTTAATTTCGGTTCTGTATCGATTTATGACTCGATAAGATTAGCTGAATTTAATTATCAAAGAAATTTAATCATCGGATCTAACGGAGAAACTCCTCTTGTGATTGATTCGATTGTTATAGCGCAAGGGACGTTATTCCAAATAGATAATATGCCGACGTTCCCGCTTACACTTCCGGCAGTCGATGGTGAATTCAACATGCTTATTTCCTTTTTGCCCGATTTCATAACAATTTATACCGATACTATCAGAATATATTCCAATGATCCCAATGAACCGATGATATCCATTCTATTAAGCGGGCAGGGAGTCGGAACAGGTATTACGGTTGATGATGAGGATCCTTCAACTTACATATATCCGGAAGTTTTAACATGGACAGGAGCACCGGATCCTGAAAACATGGATAAGTGGTACCGCATAAGCGGGCAGGGGGGTATAAATCAAACAAGGCTGCTTACTTACATTTATTTCAATCCGCCCGACGGTTTGGAAAAAGTGGAGTGGTTTCCTAACTTTCCATTTAAACCGGACAATCCCGTAAATGAAGTTGACAGCTTTGATGTTTATGTTCAGGTGCCTGTTAGTTCACCGAATAGTACGCCTGCAGCCAAATACTTAATCAAACACTATGACGGAGTAGATACAGTTGTTATTTCGCAGCTTTATCGTACGTTGAATCAAGGTAAGATTCCTCTCGGAAGATATAAATTCTTGAGAGGCGGACAGGATTATCCGGGAAGCGGCACTATCTTCGGCTCGGTTGAACTTGTAAACGACACAGCACTAGTCTCTCAATTTTATATCGATAGCCTAGAAAACACTGCTCGCCGCGATTCATTCTTCTTACGTGCAGATGCATTAATTTTAGAGCAGGCTTCAAACGTAGTTTCTGTTACTGAACCTACACTTATCCCGATGGAATTCAGTCTCAGTCAGAATTATCCGAATCCTTTCAATCCTACAACACAGATAAGATTCTCAATTCCTGTTACGTCGGCAGTTGAGCTGAAAATCTTCGACATATTAGGAAGGGAAGTAGCGACTCTGCTGAAGGGTGAGCATAATCCAGGAGTGTATACAGTCGAGTGGAACGGAAGGAACAACTACGGTGCACCGGTATCCTCCGGAATATACATTTACAGGATTACGGCAGGAAAGTTTGTACAGTCTAAGAAAATGATGATGGTCAAGTAAATTGTTAGTAGTTAATAGTCTGTAGTTATTTTGTTGTCCTGTCCTGAAATAGGTTGCCCTAATTTATCAATCATTAAATA
>CAZTDB010000253.1:0-4753 GCA_964612385.1 uncultured Ignavibacteriaceae bacterium | reverse complement strand
GAATACCGTTATATCTTGCAAGTGTGATTAATAAAAGCGCTTTTATACCGCAATCGCCATGCATATTAGTAATACAGTATTGAGGAATGTTATCCAAAGTAGAATATTCTCTCGCACTTGCCCACGGTATGTTATTGTTAATCCATTCAAAAATTCTTTTTAATTTTTTATATGGATTTAATTCACCGCCGATTATCTTTTTTGACAATTCCTTAATCTCATTGGTAAATACAATATGCGGAGCTGTTTCGCGTGTATAATCTTTATAGACAGAAGAATTAACATCATAGGATTTAATTTCATCCGGGTTAAGAATATACCATTCCGAATAAGAAGTATATTCAATGCTCATCTGAAAGATTGTAGGATTTCCCTGTTTAGCTGTTTTCTCCAGGTATAATGTTCTTTGAAGATTGCGGTTATCGGCTATGATATATTCATCGCTGTTTACGCTTAATAATTTAATTCCCGTTTGCCTGTTATGCCCTTCTCTAGGGAAAGGCAGCCAGCATCTGAGTATTTCGCCATCAGGTACTGCATCGGCATTTACAGTAAGAGTATAATGGAATTTTATATTTACTGCATTCCCGATTTTCTTTCCTGCAGCTTTTATCTTTTCAACAGATTGGGGAAGATGTTTCTGCAAAAAAGTTTTTAATTCATCCTGCCGTGTTCCTTCAACTTCCGACTTTCTCCTCTTAGCTTCGCTGTTAATGCGGAAAAGATTAGGAACAGAATTGTTAAAATATTTTTTCTCCCCGTCAATAATCATGTATTCAAGTGATTTTTCTTCTTCCAACTTTTTTATCATATCATTATTAACATCAGGAAAATATTTTTTTATTGCAGGCAAAATATCATCCGGCGATTTTTTGAAATCCTTTTTAATTCTTTCCATCTTCTCGGCTTCAAAGAGTAGTGCCAGCTTTTCCATTTCGTCTAACTGATTTGAATTTACCAGCTTAGTAATGAATTCTTTAGCCGGAGAAAAATTCCCTTCTGATATCAGCTTATTAAGTTCCGGGAAATTTGTTTGAGCAAAACCTATATTCAACATGATAACAGATAGAAAAATTGTTTTGAAAATTTTCATTGTTAATGTCCTATTGAGTATTCCCTGCAATAATGGGCTGAAATATACAAAACTTAGATTAGAACTTAAGTTTATTCATTCATCTCCAATTCTCTAAATGTTAAACCATTCCAAATTGATTTATGTCCAATCGGCAACTTTAGGCTAAAAATCTTAATGTATTTAATCTTATAAATTGTAAATTTGAGACAGATTAATTCAAATTGAAGGCAAAAGTCATGCGGTTTCTAATTTATATCGTTCTGTTCCTGTTCTTTAACCAAAATTTTATTCGGTCACAATGGCAGCAATTTTGGTCTTCTTCTGTCTTTCCTTATACAACCGGTTCGGGATGGATAAATTTCGAAAAAAACGGCGATGGCTGGAAGACGAGATTTTATACCCTCGACTCGCTCAAATTCCAAATTATGACGGATACTTACAGTCAAACTCCTGAATTCACTTACACATTCAACGAAAGCGAAAAGCTTGCCGGTTTACAAATCTACTCGCTTCAAGCAGATTTGGACAGAGATAATATAACCGAATTTTATGTTCTTTCTTATTACGGAACTGCATCCCTGTACAGGCAATCATTTAAAATCTTTAATATTACGAACAACAATATTCTATTAGAAAAAAATGATCCTCTTATCTATTTCTCCTATCCGATTCTGTGGGATCTTGACGGAGATAGTAACCTGGAGTGTTTAGTTGTGAAGTACGATTATCCGTTATTCCTTAATTATTCTTATGAAATTTACAATACCGGTACAACAGGAGTGACGACGAAAGAATTTCCCAAGGATTTTTTATTGAATCAAAATTTTCCCAATCCATTTAATCCCTCAACTAAGATAGTTTATTCAATAAAAGAGCAGGGATTAGTTCAATTAAAAATTTATGATGTAAAAGGCGAATTAATAAAGACATTAGTTAACGAAATAATAGATGCCGGTACACATGAAGCTTTGTGGGACGGAACGAATGACAAAGGCGTAAGACAGGCAACCGGAGTTTACTTTTATGAATTAACTAACAATTCACTGCGCAGCACAAAAAAAATGGTTTTACTCAGATGAGCGGAGGAGTTACATGACAAAGTTTGAAATACCCGGAAACGTAGCAATTAGCGACTCCGGATTTTTATTTATGCCTACCACCGGCGAAACATTTACCATGAATGAGATGGGAATATTTATTTTCAAACAGCTTCAGCAGAAATATTCACGTGAAGAAATTTTTGAGAAGTTGTCGGCTGAATTTGAAATTGATCAAACCACTCTCGAAAAAGATTTTGAGGACTTTATAGCCCAGCTTAAAAACTATTCTCTTATAAAAATAACATGAACGTAGCAGTAACAGGATTAAACGCAACCGATAATCCGGGTCCCGGCATACCTGTAATAAGAAGCATAAAAGAAGCCGAAGGATTCGAAGGCAGCATTATCGGTCTAATTTACGATTCGCTTGAACCGGGAATCTATATGAAAGATATGGCAAAGAAATGTTTTGTGATCCCTTACCCTTCAAGCGGATTAACTCATCTTTACGACAGACTTGCATTCATTCATGAAAAAGAAAAACTCGATTTGATAATTCCATGCCTCGACTCGGAATTATACGGCTTCGTTAAACTTCAGGACAAATGGGAAGCAATCGGAATAAAAACATACCTGCCTACCATTGAACAGCTAAATATAAGAGCCAAAGACAAACTCTTCGACTTTTGCAAAGAGAACGGAATAAAAGCGCCGAAAAATTTTATGCTTAGTTCGCTTCGCGATATTTATTCTATCCCTAAGGAGTTTGAATATCCCTTAGTGGTAAAAGGAATATTTTATGATGCATACATCGTTAACAATTTTGAAGAAGCCTTATCAGCTTTCAATAAAATAAGAGTTAAATGGGGATTCCCTGTAATCGTTCAGGAATATCTTAAAGGTGATGAGTTCAACGTAGTAGCCTTGGGCGACGGAACGGGTACAACAATCGGTGCAGTTGCAATGCGAAAGTTATACATCACCGAAAAAGGAAAAGGCTGGGCAGGAACAACGATAGACGACAATATCCTGATGGAACTTTCACATAAAGTTATCGAAAAGCTAAAATGGAAAAGCGGAATGGAGCTGGAATATATTAAATCATCAAAAACAGGTGAATATTATTTATTGGAAATCAATCCGCGCTTTCCTGCCTGGGTCTACCTTGCACCAAGTGCAGGACAAAATCTGCCCTTCGCACTTGTAAGATTAGCAATGGGTGAAAAAGTGGAACCTTTTACAAATTACACTATCGGCACTATCTTCGTACGAAGTTCGTGGGATTTAATTACCGATATGAGCAAATTAGAAAAAATTGCAACAACGGGAGAAATTTGATTATGGCTGAAAAGAAAAAATATGAACGCCCGATTATAACAAAACATTATTCGGGATTGATGAACAAATTCGGAAGCCGGGCAGCGGCTTCTCCGAAATCAGATATTGACGGCGTTCCGATTTCAAAACTAATTTCAGAATATGGTTCACCGGTTTTCGTCTTTTCCGAAAGACAAATTCGAAGCAACCAAAGAAATGCACTGCGTATTTTCAAAACAAGATATCCGAAAGTACAATTTGCATGGTCGTATAAAACAAATTATTTGGATGCAATCTGCTCGGTTTTTCATCAGGAGGGTTCATGGGCTGAAGTAGTTTCCGAATTCGAATATGATAAAGCAAGAAGTCTCGGAATTAAAGGAGAGAATATAATTTTTAATGGTCCTTACAAAAGTAAAGATGCTTTGCTGAAAGCTATCAACGAAAAAGCAAAAATTCATATCGATCACTTCGATGAATTATATGATATTATCGAAATAACCTCAGAGAAAAATCTTAAAGCTAATGTTGCGATAAGAGTAAACATGGATACAGGAATTTATCCTAAGTGGGACAGATTCGGATTTAATTACGAGAACGGAGAAGCATGGCAGGCAATCAAAAGAATTTTATCAAATAAAAATTTGAAGCTGGTAGGTTTGCACACACACATCGGAACGTACATGATGTCTGCCGATGCATATAAGATTGCAGCATCAAAGCTGGTGAACCTTGCGCGCGGCATTAAAGATGAGTTCGAGCATCTTTTAGAATATATCGATATGGGCGGAGGTTTTGCTTCGCACAATACTTTGATAGGACAATATCTCCCCGCAGAAGAAGTAGTACCTTCGATCGAGCAGTTCGCCGATGCAATTTCAACCGGATTATTCGAGCTGCCGTTAAAGATTGACGAAATGCCTTTGCTAATTCTTGAAACCGGAAGAGCGTTGATAGACGATGCGGGTTACTTGCTTACCACTGTTGTTGCAAATAAAAGATTGTCTTCCGGTCAAAGAGCAATTATTGTTGATGCCGGAGTAAATTTATTATTTACGAGCTTTTGGTATAAGCACAGAATCAGCCCCGCACAGGAAAGCGGAATTCATGTGGAAGATGCTGCAGTATTCGGTCCGCTTTGTATGAATATTGACTGCCTGAGTGACGGAATTTTACTGCCCGCATTAAAGAAGGGAGAACACCTCGTAATTGAATACGTTGGTGCTTATGATACTACGCAATGGATGCAGTTTATTATGATGCGCCCCAATGTAGTTTTGATTATGGAAGACGGAGAAGCAGAGCTAATCAGAAAGGCGGA
>CAZTDB010000252.1:0-4754 GCA_964612385.1 uncultured Ignavibacteriaceae bacterium | reverse complement strand
AAAGCCATGTTGGTGCGCGTATCATGGGTAGCACTGCCAATATGCGGAAGAAGCACAACGTTATCAAGCGAAAGTAATTTTTCGTTTACTTTAGGTTCGTTTTCATAAACATCTAATCCCGCTGATAATATTTTCTTTTTCTTCAATAATTTTATCAATTCTTTTTCATCTATAATTTCACCCCTAGCTGTATTAATAAGTATAGCGGAACTTTTCAGAAGTGCAAGTTTTTCCTTGTTTAGAAGATGATATGTTTCGCTTGTAAGAGGTAAGTGAATAGAAACAATATCAGACTGCTTAAGTAATTCATCCAGCTCCACTTTAACGGCTCCGGTTTTTGCTTCCATCTCAATATTCTGTTCAAGCGAGTAATAAATTATTTTTGCGCCAAATGAGTTAGCGCGAAAAGCCACTGCGCTTCCTATTCTGCCTGAACCGAGTATACCGAAGATTTTGTTTTTCAATTCAACGCCTAAAAAAAGCTTCGGTTTCCAACCGGTAAATTTTTTCTTTCGCATGAATCTATCAGCAGCGACAATTTGTCTTGAACAAGTAAGAACAAGTGCCATCGTTAAATCGGCAGTTGCATCGGTTAGAACATCGGGAGTGTTTGTAACCACAATATTTTTCTTCTTAGCATATTCAACATCAATGTTGTTATAACCTACAGCATAATTAGCAATAATCTTGCAATTGTTCATCTTATCGATAAGCGATGAATCAATTTTGTCCGTTAAAAGCGATATAAGCGCATCGGCGTTCCGAACATTTTTTTCGAGAGTTTTCCGTGGAATAGGACTATTTGTCTTATATACAGAAACTTTAATCCCATTCTCTTTAAGATATTTTATGGCGGCATCCGGTAATGATCTTGTTATGAAAACTTTCATAATTGCTTAATCGATTTTTTGATTATCAATAAAAATATAACAGGTTATTATTTACTAGTAATCTGCACCCACATAAATAAAAAATAGCTGCTTTCCTTTAACCAAACAATAGCTTAACAATAAAAACAGCTCCTAAAATTCCCGAAACATCTGCGATTAAACCTGCCGGCAGCGCATGCCGGGTATTTTTTACATTAACGGCTCCGAAATAAACTGCCAGAACATAGAAGGTCGTTTCAGTGCTGCCGAAAAAGGTTGACACAAGTATTCCGATAAAAGAATCGGGACCATGCACTGCCATTATCTCAGCCATTATACCAAGCGAACCGCTGCCGGATAACGGACGCATCAACGCCATCGGAAGTGCTTCAGCAGGCATCCCGATAAAATCTGTTGCAGGACGCAAAATATAGATTAACCATTCCATCGCACCACCTGCCCTAAAGATTCCGATTGCCATCAACATCGCAACTAAATAAGGAATTATTCGAACTGCGATTTGAAATCCTTCTTTCGCGCCTTCAACAAACTGCTCGTAAACCTTAACTTTTTTAACGGCGCCGTAACCGATAAATAAAATTATTAATAATGGTATAGCAACGGTTGAAAAAATTTGAATGATACGTTTAAACAAATCGGGTGTAACAAAGCTGAATACTGAGCCGAGTATTGAGCCGAGTCCTGAAAAAATAATTATTACTGCTATCGCAATAAGGGCTAACAATATAGTAAAGGCTTTTAACGATTTTTTAAATCTCGTTCCCAATTCACCTTTTCGAATCGGAAATTTTTCTAATATTTTTACTGCAGTTAGACCTGCAACCGTAGCGCAGGATGCACCAAACAACGAAGTGCCGATGATAATAGCGGGATCGGAGCTACCTGCCGATGCTCTTATCGCAATTGCAGTAGCAGGAATCAGCGTCATGCCTGCGGTGTTAATTGCAAGAAAAGTACACATCGCATTAGTTGCAGTGCCTTTATTAGGATTTAATTCGTTTAGCTCTTCCATTGCTTTAAGTCCGAATGGAGTTGCAGCATTTCCCAATCCGAGCATATTAGCCGAAATATTCATAATCATTGAACCCATAGCGGGGTGGTCTGCAGGTACATCTGGAAATAATCTCGTTGTTATCGGTCGAAGCGCTTTTGCAATGATAGTTATTAAACCTGCATCTTCGGCTACTTTCATTACGCCTAACCATAATGCCATTATGCCGATTAAACCGAGGGCGATGTTCACCGCTATTGAAGCATAATCTAAAGCCGAATTAGTAACCTGCTTAAGCTTAAGGAATGATACTTCCTCCAAAATTATCGAACCGGCGGCGAGTGAAGGAGACATAAATTCTGCAAATTTCACCGAACCGGTAAGGTCATCTTTTTCACCGGTTACAGATGCCATATCCTGCCAAACTTCAGGGCTGTTTGAGTTAGTCTTAAAAAATAAGCTTGTCTTTTCTTCCTTATGGTTATAAGCCAGCTTGCCTTCGATTAAAATATCTTCAGAAATATCTTCAGCATAGAATGAATTGAAGTCGCTTTGCTTAACTAGAATTTTTACATCGTAAGTTTTATCAATCGACTTATCGAAAGGTGAAGAAAATTCAATTTGAACAGGAAGAGGCTGGTTGTTTCTAAATTTGTTTTGGCTTTTGTGTATTATGTCTGTCGAAACAGCAGCGCCTATTCCAAGTACCAGTAATCCGAGCCAGACATAGTTTAGCATTAAGCAGCTCCGTTTTATTTTGAATTCTTAATCGTGATTTTTTGATGAAATGGAAAAGCATGATTATTATTTTTATTTGCAGCAATAATTCTAATTACATGTTCACCATCTTCAGTTTGATCTAACTTTAAGGTTAAGAGTCCGTTAGTTTCATCAAACGAGAAATTATTGAATGCGATAGAATCGACATATACTTTTATTGAAGCCGGATTTATGCCGGCTTTATCGGTTAAAGAAAAACTAACTATGCTGTTTGAGAAAATGCTTTCTTGTTCGCTTAGTAGTCTTATATCCGGAATGCCTCCAGCAAAGTAGCGGCAGATGCCTCTAAATATTCCCCACGCCTGTATTTTGTTGAATTCTTCTAAAGCAAGGCGCTGCTCCTCAAACGGATTTGTGAAGAAACCACACTCAACTAAGACGGACGGAATTTCAGTTACCCGCAGAACTGAAAATCCTGATCCGGGATAAATGTTATAATCGGAATAAGTTCCGTCAAAGGAGCCTAAGCCGCCGGAATTTCTCATTGCATAAGCAAGGTCGCGTTGAATAAATCTGGCAACGTCTCTTTCAGAAGGTTCGTACTCATAATCGGTTTCTTTAGCATGATAATAGGTTGAGGTATAGTTTATCCAGGGACCACCTGTTGGACCGGGCGCGTTGTGGTGAATGCTTATAAAAAGATCTGCCCCGCTTTTGTTTGCCATATAAGAACGTTCTTTTAAATCGACCGTCATATCGCAGTCGCGGGACATAATAACTTCAACACCGGCTTCCTTAAAAAAATCTCTCAGTGCTAATGCAACCGCAAGATTTATATCTGCTTCTACAACAAGTTTGTTTACTCCTATGCTTCTTCTATCTTCACCGCCATGACCGGGATCGATAAAAATCTTTTTCCCCTGAATATATTCGGAATGACTCTCAATAAATTCTTTTTGCTTTTCGGGATAAATGAACTCAAAGGGTAATTCGTAGTAAATCGGTGGACCGGCTGCACATCCGGCAGCAAGAAATACAGCAGCAATTGCCACTGCTATTTTAATTTTAACCGCCTGTTTCTTCATAAGCTTGTATCTCTTCCGAATCAATTACTATAATTTTCTGCAGTGCATTTAAGTTCGCAGCTTCATCTATATTTTTCCGGGAATATTTTTCAAGATATAAGTTTTGAATGCTGCTTATATTCTTGGTGTCGTCTAACCTCTTTAGCTGTCCCGTTATGATTACCGAGGTAAGCTTGTATACCGGGGTGAAATCTCTCTTTTTTGTTCTTTTTACTTTTTCAAATCTCGTAGTAGTGAAAAAAACGCCTACATCAAATTTTATTTTTTCAAATGCTTCTTCATTTTCATCGATAAATATGTAAACATTTTTATCCAAATAAACAAAGGTGGCAGGCGTTTGAACAATACTTTCATTGCTGTCAAAAAATGCCAGCACACCAACAGGATTTGTCAACATTTCCCTATCAATAAACTGTATATCCCTTATTTGAATTCTTTTTCTCTGCATAAAGTAAATCTTACTAACTGAAGTTACGCAAAAGCTCAATTTCAATTGCCCCGACATTTATGTCGGGGGAAAAAGCATACCCATCCTTTCGGGTTTTCCAAAGGATCTAAGGATAGCCCAAATTTCGCTGTTTTTGGCTATCCCTAGATCCTTCGGAAAGCCAATATTGAGTTGCTTCAATTATCCACGACCTAAAGGTCGTGGCAATGTTAAAAACCTTACTGTGCGTAACTTCAGTTACTAATTAAAAAAATATGTTCTTAAAAAAGTTATGCAATTATACAATTGCCATTGTTAACGGCAAATATACAATTTTTACAGTGATTTAAATTCTTAGAATAATTTTTCTCCCTTATCGCAAAAACGATGCTGTCGATCTTTCTACCAAATTCAAGAATCTTATTCTTTTGCATGTTCTCCCTCAAAATATGTTCGTGGTGTTTGATGAAAATCAATCTAAGCTCGATTGATTCAACAGATTCAAACTTTTGTAATGCAATATATGAATAAAATTTTAATTGAATAAAATAACTTGAAGCACGCTCTTCAAGTTTTTCAAGCGGGATATCGTCTGTCTTGTAATCAACAATTATTAAATTCTTTCCATTAAAGATTAGTTT
>CAZTDB010000251.1:0-4754 GCA_964612385.1 uncultured Ignavibacteriaceae bacterium | reverse complement strand
TGTTGATTTGAAAGTTATCGAGAATGCAATTGATGACGAAGTGGCAAAATTTCTGAAAGATGGTCCCACCGATAAAGAATTAAAGCGGGTTAAAACCGAGTACTTTTCTAATTTTATTCGCGGGATTGAAAGAATCGGCGGCTTCGGTGGTAAGTCGGATATTCTTGCACAAAATGAAGTATACGGCGGCAGCCCGGATTACTACAAAACAATTTTAAAATTTGTTGATGAAGCGACTACAAAAGACTTAAAAGATGCTGCAAATAAGTGGTTAAGCGACGGCGTTTACATTCTCGAAATCCATCCGTATCCTGATTATAAAACGATTGTTTCGGATGTAGATCGTTCCAAGCTGCCTGATACAGACACACCGCCGGATGCAAAATTTCCACAAATACAAAAATCTGAACTATCGAATGGATTAAAGATCGTTTTAGCTCAACGAACATCAATTCCTGTTGTTAATTTTAATTTACTTGTTAATGCAGGTTACTCCGCCGATCAATTTGCTAAACCGGGAACAGCAAGTCTTACATCGGATCTAATGGATGATGGAACTGCAAAACGTAATGCTTTACAAATCAGCGAAGAGCTATCAATGTTAGGAGCAAGATTAAGTTCGTCTGCGGGCTTGGATATGTCTTCAGTGTTTTTATCTGCACTTAAAGCAAATCTTGACAAATCCTTAGAACTTTTCGCAGATGTAATCCTTAATCCATCTTTCCCTGAAGATGAATTAGAGAGAATAAGACAGCAAAGACTCGCCCAAATTCAGCAAGAAAAAGCAAATCCTGTTCAAATGGGATTAAGAGTTTTTCCTCAATTAATTTTTGGTAAAGGGCACGCTTATGCGCTGCCATTCAGCGGAAGCGGCTTTGAAAATACGGTTAAGCAAATTACACGAAAAGATGTAGTAGATTTTCATCAAGCATGGTTTAAGCCGAACAACGCAACTCTTATTGTTGTAGGAAATACAACTATGGAAGAGATTAAACCTAAGCTTGAAGAACTGTTCAAATTGTGGAAACCGGCAGAAGTGCCTAAGAAAAATATCGGTGAGGTTGAACATGCTAAAAAGCCTGTCGTTTATCTGTTAGATAAGCCCCAGGCATTGCAATCGATAATATTTGCAGGGCATGTAGCCCCGCCGAAAGCAGACGAAGATGATATCGCAATCGAATCAATGAACAATATTCTGGGCGGAACATTTACTTCACGAATAAATATGAATCTGCGTGAAGATAAGCATTGGTCTTATGGTTCGAGAAGTTTTATCATCAATACAAAAACTCAACGACCATTCCTTGCTTATGCGTTAGTGCAGACCGATAAAACAAAAGAATCGATGCAGGAAGTTTATAAGGAGTTAACAGGCATAATCGGCGAGCGCCCTGCAACTGATGACGAATTAACCAAGATTAAATTATCGCAAACATTAAGGCTGCCGGGTTCCTGGGAAACAATGGGATCAGTAGGGTCTTCACTTGCGGAAATGGTTATGTACGGCTTACCGGAAGATCATTTTGAAAAATATTCAAGTCGTGTTAGGAACCTGACTTTATCCGATATTTCAAGAGCGGCAAAGAAAACCATTTATCCGGAAAATCTGGTTTGGGTGGTTGTAGGTGATAAATCAAAAATTGAAGCCGGTTTGAGTGAATTAGGTTATGAAATTAAATATTTGGACAGCGACGGCAACCCGATAGACTAAATTTGCGTTAGTTGTAATTATACCTCCTCAGTGATGTTTACGCATTATCGGGGAGGCGTTTTTTATATGGATAACACAAATTTTTTTAGGCATTTTTTATAAGGGCGGCTGTACAGTAATTTGCAACTGCGGGCTGTTCTTTCGATCCCGATCATGTTACTTCGGAAAGGCATTTCATAAAGAACCTTTTGCCGGGAGAGAAATCTTTCATTTCGAAAAGATTTCTTAGTCGAAGACTCCTTCCTGCCTGTAGCAGGCAGGCGAAATGACAAGTAAGAACTTTTCAGAATGATCCTTTGGACTGATCACCCTCGGTGATTTCACGTTGTTTTCAAAGTTCCTCTCTTTTAAGAGAGGGATTTTCCCGAGGATTCCTTTGGAAAGAGTGGGTTCGTTTACTATAACTGACTTTTTACACAAACTCGGATCTATGGATAGCCCAAATTATAAAACAGCATCCTCTTCAATTACCAAACATAACTGTAAACATCGAACCTTTTCCTTTCTCGCTTTCCACTAATACTTTTGCCCCAAGCATATCGGTATAATTCTTTACCAAAGCAAGTCCAAGTCCATTACCCTCAAATCTGCGAGTATAGCCTGTTTCTTCCTGTGAAAAGGGCTTAAACAGATAAGGCAAGTATTCTTGCGATATTCCTATTCCGGTATCTCTAACAGAAACGCATAAATCGTTATGCTTGTTTCTATAAATGCGTACTTCTATTTCACCCGATGGCGTATACTTAAAGGCATTATCGATCAAGTTTTGAAATATTTCTGCTGCTATATAGTCATCAGCTACTACCGATGGATTATCGGTTTCAATTGTAAAGAGTAATTTTAAATCGGGTTTTTTAACCGAATCCGTGAATTCTTTTATCAAATTTGAAAGAAGTACACCGAAATCTACACTCTTTAAGTTAGGAGCCAAATGCCCTGTTTGAAATGCTGCCATATTTAATATCAAATCGATGGTGCGCATTAATCTTTTACCGGCAGAATCAATGGAGGCAAACGAACTATTTAACCCCTCTTGAATTTTACCTTGCAATTCTTCTTTAAGAATTGAATTGTAGCTAAGCATAATATTAAGCGGTGTTCTAATTTCATGCGAAACCTGCCCTAAAAATTCGGATTTCATTCTATCGGATTCTTCGGCTTTTTCTTTTGCAATTTTAATTTTCTCTTCTGCTTCCTTCCTTTCGGTAATGTCTATTATAAAACCTTCAAGCGCTTCTAATTCGCCTTCTTCGGAAAACACTCCCGCTCCTTGTTCCCAAACCCATTTCATTTTGCCGTTCTTTGTTCGGATGCGGTATTCAAGAGTGAAGGGTTTTTTATTCACTAAAGCTATCTGAACACTTTGCCAAACCTCCTCTCGATCTTCTTCAATTATTATTTCCGCATAAGAAATTCTATTGTTGTTAATTAATTCCGAAGCTGAATAACCTGTAAGATTAAAGCATCCTTCACTTGCAAACTCCATAGTCCACTTCGGATCGTTGCTGCATCTATAAGCCATGCCGGGAAGATTACTCATAAGCGTAAACAATTTGCGTTCGCTTTCTTTCAGTTTGCTTTCGGCTTCTTTGCGTTCTGTAATATCTCTGATTATATTTTGAAAGAAATTCTTCCCGTCAACTTCAATTAATCTTGAACTTACTTCGACCGGAAATCTTGAGCCATCCTTACGAATACTAATAGTTTCGAAGATTGCACCTTCTTGTTTTTTAGCCAATTGCATATTCTCTTGAAGCAGTTGGAAAACGTCGGGGGGGTGCAAATTTTGAATTCGAAAGTTTAATAATTCACTCGCATCATAACCATATAATTGTGATGCTCGTTCGTTTGCTTCGAGTATCCTGCCTTCACTATCAATCAAGAGAATTATATCATTGGCATATCTGGAAAAAAATTGTATGTGCTTTGAAAGTGTTTCAGTTTCGGAACGAGCTTTTTGAAGAGCTAACATGTTCCTCCTAATCAAGATGAAAAGCAAACCGGCTGTAATCAAAATAAAGAACCAACCCTTAACAGTTTGAAGCCCGGTGAGCATAGCAGGATCGGAGATGTACTGGCTTAGAAGCTTATCAGAAAAAAGTATCCATAAACTTCCAAGTACAAGGTAGATAATTGTAATTCTTAAAACAGCATTTGTGCTGTAAACTAAATCTTCCTTTGAACGGGTGTTTTTCATTGTAATGAAAAATTTCAATAAAAAATTAGTTTCAATTAATTAGCCCCCCTGCTTAGCCTTACAATGCAAACATATTTTCTTTAAGAGAAGAAAGCAATGCTTATGAGGTAAATATATAGATTTTGCACTTCCATCATTATTATTGAAAATAATAACTTTTACCAAAGACAGGTAAAAATTTACTGCCACAGATGTTAACTTTTGGTTGATTCTAAATAAATAATTAGCTTAGTTAACCACCGGTGAAAGTTTTATTTATTTCACAATAACAAAAAGTATTCTGAAATGTGCTTTCAATTTAACCGGTTTTCTATTTTAATAACCGCAGCGGCATTTATACTTATCAGTTTACCAGGATGTTTTTCAGCTTTCGATATAAAATTTATTTCAACGGAAAAGGCTCCTGCGGCAATCGGACCTTATTCGCAGGCAGTTCTTGCTAACAATGTGCTTTACATTTCAGGGCAGATTCCATTAAGCCCGGAAACAGGCGTTTTGGTGGATGGAGGAATCGAAGTTCAAACTCACCGTGTAATGAAGAACATTATTGCTATTCTCGAAGCCGCAGAATTTTCAATTAGAGATTTAGTTCAATGTCACATATACCTGGCAAATCTTGAAGATTATCAAATAATGAACAATATCTACGCCTCCTATTTTTATGATAATTTTCCTTCAAGGGTTGTGGTTGAAGTAAGTAAAATTCCGCGAGGTGCATTAATCGAGATAAGCGCTGTTGCAGTTAAAAGGCGCTAACGATGAATAAGAAATGAGTCTTCTCTAAAAAGGTATTTTCACTATGGAAATGTTTCGATTATTAGAAATATTTCTATTCAAAATTTCCTA
>CAZTDB010000250.1:0-4771 GCA_964612385.1 uncultured Ignavibacteriaceae bacterium | reverse complement strand
GTTTTGGTTCAATCCTGAGTTAAGATCAACAAAGTTCTTAATCCCCGGTCTAATTGCGATGATACTTGTAATAACCGCCGTTGTCAGCGTTTCGCTTTCATTGGTTCGGGAAAAAGAACGCGGTACGATGGAGCAAATAAACGTGTCGCCTATAAAATCAACCGAGCTGCTCTTTGGAAAAACGATGCCCTATGTAGTTTTAGCTCTTGTCAACGCTGCGCTCATACTAATCGTTGGTTATTTTTTGTTTGATATAGAGGTTAAGGGAAGTTTGGTGTTATTGTTTATAACCACTTTGTTGTTTCTTTTCGCCTCTACAAGCATGGGAATATTAATTTCAACAATATCCGACTCACAGCAAGTTGCTTTTTCGCTTGCTACATTCGCTTCTTTACTGCCGTCGGTTATTCTGTCGGGATTTATTTTCCCGATTGAAAGCATGCCGTGGATAATTCAGGTCTTTACAAATATTACTCCCGCGAAGTTTTTTATAGTAATTCTTCGCGCAATCATTCTTCGCGGTGTCGGTATTGAAGCCATCTGGATAGATGCGCTTTATCTGCTGCTGTTTGCGTTCATCTTACTTGTGCTTGCAAATATCATTTATGTAAGGAAAGAAAGAGCGGCGTAGGGAAAAGTCAAATGTCAAAGGTCAAATGTCAAAGGTCAAACTAGAAATCTATGAATCCATTGGATATTAATGTGGAGTTAGTGCAATTAATTCGTGAGTTAGTATTATTTCTCAAAAAATAAATGAGTCTTCTCTAAAAAGGTATTTTCATTAATGAAATGTTTCGATTATTAAGAATATTCAAATACAAAATTTCCAAATAAGACCTTTTTAGATACGCCTCATAAATAAGTCTTCTCCAAAAAGTTATTTTCAATACGAAAATGATTCGATTATTAGCAATATTCAAATACAAAATTTCGAAATTGAGTCTTTTAAGATACGCCTCATAAATGAAAACCATTTTACATATTATTAGAAAAGAGTTTCTTCAGTTTAAAAGAGATCCTCGAATGTTCGGGATAATTTTGATAGCTCCCGTCGTACAGCTAATTTTATTGGGTTATGCCGCTAACCTTGACGTTGAAAAAGTACATACTCTTGTCTTTGATCAAGACAAATCTTTTTCAAGCAGAGAATTGATTTCCGAATTTGAAAGCTCCGGTTTTTTTTCAATGGATTATTATGCTGAAAATTATACGGAAGTTGTAAAGCGAATTGACAATGCACAGGTTTTAACTGCATTAGTTATTCCAAAAGATTTTGAAAAAAAATTGAAGCGAAATGAAACCGTCCAGCTTCAGGCAATCTTTGATGGTTCGGACGGCAACACTGCATCTATTGCTGCGGGGTATATTGCACAAATTATTGCACAATATACTCAAAATTATATGGTTGAATTCTTGGAGAAGAGCGGGAAAAAATTTTCACCGTTAGGTGAGATTAAGCCTGAAGTTAGAGTTTGGTATAATCCCTATTTAAAAACGCGTTACTTTATGGTGCCCGGCATAGTAGGATTGCTGTTAAGCATTGTTACTCTTATATTAACTTCGTTAGCCATAGTTAAAGAAAAAGAGATCGGCACACTCGAACAATTAATCGTTACGCCCATTAAACCGTACCAAATGATAGCAGGCAAAATTATCCCGTTTATTATTCTTGGATTTATCTCGGTTATAATTGTAATAACTGCTATGGGATTGTTGTTCAATATACCCGTAAGAGGAAGTACGAACTTTCTTTTCGGCTCAGCTTTTCTTTATATTCTTTCAACTTTAGGATTAGGATTATTTGTATCAACAATCTCCAAGACGCAGCAGCAAGCAATGATGATTGCAATCTTTGCCATAATGATGCCGATGGTTTATCTATCGGGATTTGCATTTCCCATCGAAAATATGCCTGAAATAATTCAATACATAAGTTATGTGATTCCTCTTCGATATTTTATCACAATCATTCGCGGCGTTATACTTAAAGGGATTGGGTTTGCAGAACTATGGACAGAAGCCGGAATGCTGCTGTTGATGGGTATCGTAATTTTATATTTAAGCTCTTTAAGATTTAAAAGAAAACTTGAATGATTAATACATAAATTTTACAGTTGCGTTAAATGAAAATAAAAAAACGAATTCTATCAGAAATGATTAAGCATCTCGATTCAATTTCAGCCATGGCAATATTTTGAAACATGTAATCCGACGTTAATTCTCACGAATACCTCTTAAAAAATTCGTGATAATTAGTGTTAATTAGTGGCTTGATTTACCCGGCAATATATATCGGCGATATTATGCAAAATGAGATACACTGTTTTAAGAAATATATTTTATTAAGAACAGAGAGTTGTAATACAAACGAATATGAAATCAAAGCAGCTTGAAGAACACTTTTACGAAGAAACATTAAGCCACGAAAGATTTAAGCAGATAATTCTTGCCGCGGTTATCGGTGTTATTCTTCTTGGCATCGGAATTAATTTTCTGCTTCAAAAGGAAGTATATTTAAAAGCCTTTGTTAATATCTCGTACTTCTATTTAGTCTTTCTGCTTTTCATGTTATTAATAATTCGTGCTCTAATTATTAACAGGATAATTGGGAAATGGATTAAAGCCAAAAGAAAAATCAACCCCATTTTCAGGTACATAAATTCGCTGATCGAAGTAAGCATTCCAACATTTGTAATTCTGTTGTACATTCAAAACATGCCGGCTGTAGTAGCCTTAACCACTCCTGCGGTTCTGCTTTATTTTATATTCATAATCTTATCAACTCTCGAATTAGACTTTAAGATAAGTCTGTTTACCAGCTTTGCTGCTGCCGTTCAATATTCTTTTATTGTGCTTATCTATCTTAAAGATATTGAAGCAGCCCCCGAAAATTTTATTCAAACAGAAATGGCTTATTATTGGGGAAGAATATTGTTGATCTTTTCGAGCGGTATTATTGCAGGGCTTGTTGGCGAGCAGATAAAGAGAAAGATTATAAGCGTATTCGAAATTAACCAAGAACGAAATCGCATCGAAAAAGTTTTCGGGCAGCAGGTTTCACCGGAAATTGTGGAAGAGTTTATCAGAAACAAGCTTGAAGTTAAAAGCAAGAAACACCACGCATGCATTATGTTTTTAGATATACGCGACTTCACCGTTTTTTGTGAGGATAAAAATCCCGAAGAAATAGTACAATATCAGAATGATATCTTTTCATTCATGATTGAAATTGTAAACAAGCACCGCGGTATAATAAACCAAATTGTGGGAGATGGATTTATGGCAACTTTCGGTGCGCCTATTTCTTCTGGCAGCGATATTCAGAATGCAGTAAATGCATCACTTGAGATTGTAGCGGAATTGAAACGAAGAAATGCGCATAAAAAAATTTCACCTACAAAAATTGGAATAGGGCTGCACGCCGGAGAAATAGTTGCCGGTAATGTAGGCACTTCATTTAGAAAACAGTACTCTATTACGGGCAATACGGTAATACTTGCCGCAAGATTGGAAAGCCTGAATAAAGAATTCAATTCACAAATTCTTGCTTCAAAAGAAGTGGTAAACCAGATGAAACTTGACGAAGTTAAAACCGAATATATCGGCATGGTAGCAATCAAAGGGAGAACGGAACCTGTAGAAGTTTATAAGCTTGCCTGAATTATAAAAGAAGTAATTACATAATGTGAAGGGCTGACAAATCTTTGTTATATTAACAAACAAAAAATTACCTTTTATTCAATTATCCTGTAATTTTAAATTTATATCACAGGAATCAAGATGAAAATAAATGTAACTGAAACCCGGAAATACCGTACCGGGATGAACGATAAGATTTTAAATTCGGGTTTTAGAGATTTTAACAAATTTTTTGCGCTTGATAACAAAGCATATATAAACGGCGCTCTGCCTGCAAAAACCAAAGAGCTGATGGGGCTTGCCGCATCAATGGTTTTAAGATGCAACGATTGTATCTTCTACCATATCGATAGATCAATTCAAGAAGGAGCCACTAAAGAAGAATTGTATGAAACTTTTAACGTAGCGCTGATTGTCGGCGGCTCAATAGTAATTCCTCATCTAAGATATGCTTTTGAAGTGATGGAAGAAATATTTAACCTTGCCGTGAAAGAGTAGGGCAATGAAAAAGAAGCTGATCATTCCTAAAAGAATAATTTGTGCCGATAGGGAAGGACATATTCTAAGAAACGAAGCTGTTGAAATTGAATCGGGATTAATAAAATTGATAAGGAAATTTACTGAAGAGGAAATTGCTGCCTTTGACGGCGACGTTGTTCGTGCTGAATCTTTAACACTTATTCCAGGGTTTATCCAAACGCATGTTCATCTCTGTCAATCGCTTTTTAGAGGACTTGCAGATGATCTTGATTTAATCGATTGGCTCAGGTTTAAAATTTTCCCGCTTGAAAATGCGCATGACGAAAAATCTCTCCGTGTTTCAGTTCGTATCGGAATAAATGAACTTTTTCGCGGCGGAACTACGACGATTTTGGATATGGGCACGTTAAATCATCAGCACGTAATTTTTGAAGAATTAATTGATTCGGGTATGCGCGCATTTGCAGGTAAATGTTTAATGGATGTGAACACTCTCTTTCCGGAATTCAAGAACGATACAAATCAAGAAATTAAAGAAACATACGAGCTTGCAAAAGAATTTCATGGTAAAGTGAACGGCAGATTGAAATATGGTTTTGCTCCGAGATTTGTACTTTCATGTACCGAAGAGCTGCTGAAAGAGTCTAAAGAA
>CAZTDB010000249.1:0-4777 GCA_964612385.1 uncultured Ignavibacteriaceae bacterium | reverse complement strand
GGGGCAGTTTATTCACCTGCCATTACAGATTTTATCTTCATGGCTAAAAATACTAGTTACATGTTCGTTACCGGTCCAAACGTGGTAAAAACAGTTACACATGAAGATGTGAGCTTTGAGGATTTAGGCGGCGCAGAAACCCACGCCATGAAGAGCGGGGTTGCTCATTTCATTTATGACAATGAAATAGAAACATTATTGAATGTTAGGAAACTATTAAGCTATGTTCCTCTTAATTTTATGGATAAAGCCCCAATAAAAAAATTCGATAAAACTATCGTAAAACCACAAGAAGAGTTGAACGGCATTGTTCCCGACAATCCCAACAAACCGTATAACATGAAAGAGATAATATCGTTGCTGGTGGACGATAATGAGTTTTTGGAGGTTCACTCTACCTATGCTGATAATATTATTGTTGGATTTGCAAGAGTTGGGGGAATGGCAGTGGGAATAGTAGCGAATCAACCGGAAGTATTAGCCGGAGTGTTGGATATAAATGCGTCTGTAAAAGGAGCCAGGTTTGTCCGCTTTTGTGATGCCTTTAATATACCGTTATTGGTTTTAGTTGATGTCCCTGGGTTTTTACCCGGCACCGAGCAGGAATGGAATGGAATAATCAGACATGGTGCAAAATTATTATTCGCCTTTTGTGAAGCAACTGTCCCGAAGGTTACGGTAATTACGCGTAAAGCATACGGCGGCGCTTATGATGTTATGAACTCAAAACACATTCGCGGCGATTTCAATTTTGCCTGGCCTTCTGCAGAGATTGCGGTGATGGGTCCAAAAGGCGCCGTTGAAATTATTTTCAAAAAAGAAATTTCATCGGCAAAAGATCCTGAAAAAGAATTAGAGAAAAAGTTAGTAAGTTATGTTGAAAAATTTGCTAATCCTTACATAGCTGCCGAACGAGGTTATATTGACGATGTAATAGTTCCTGCCGAAACAAAGATTAAGTTGATCAATGCCTTTGAAGTACTGAAAAACAAAGTCGATAAAAATCCAAAGAAGAAGCACGATAATATTCCACTATGATTTTTGGCTTTATAACTTGAGGAATTAGAGGCACTTACAAAATTTATTTAACTTTTTGCTTGATAAATCAAAATGCATGTTTTATATTTCAACTGAAATTACAAAAATGGAGAACTCATGAGACTAAAATTTCTGTGTCTTGCTGCTATTTCTTCATTTGTCCTATTGCTTGTTTCTTGCGGGACAAACAAAGAAATACCAAAAGATGAAACAGCTTCATCTCAAATAAAAAACTTATACAGGGGTGGTATTGTTTCGGAAATGTTAGAACAAGCCCGCCAGTTCTATGTTGAGGCTTTAACAAAACAAGAGATAAACAGCATTTCCGAAACAGTTACAAGTTATGAATCAGCCCTCCGAATAATAAACAACCTTAGCTATTACCCCGGTATTGAAAACAACGAAGCCTACATCGAATTAGAAAAATCCATCATTGAAGATTACAAAAAGTTTGTTGACGGATTAACAGAAATCCCGTACGACGTTTCTTTTGCGGCATTAGAAGAGTGGATGGGTAAAACTGTACCCGAGATTCAGATGGCTGTGGAAGAAAAAGAAGAAACTCATCCGCCGTTGATTATTCCTGCCGATATTCAGCTCGAAATAAATTCTCATGTTGAAGTATGGATTGAATTTTTCACCGGCAGGGGAAGAAAAAATATGGAGCGGTGGCTGTCGCGTTCCGGAAAATATTTCCCGATAATGACAAGAATTTTTGACGAGGAGAGGGTTCCGCGTCAGCTAGTTTATCTCAGCATGGTTGAAAGCGGATTAAATCCGATAGCTCGATCGTGGGCAAGTGCCGTCGGGCTTTGGCAGTTCATTAAATCTACCGGTAAGCTGTACGGACTCGAAAGTGATTTTTATTTCGATGAAAGACGCGACCCTGAAAAATCTACTCGTGCTGCCGCAAGGCATTTAAGGGATTTGTATAATTCTTTGGGAGATTGGTACCTTGCATTGGCTGCATATAACTCCGGTGAGGGACGCGTAAAGAGAGCTACCCGTAGAGCAGGCTCGGATAACTTTTGGGCTTCAAGACAGTATTTGCCGCGAGAAACTAGGAGCTATGTTCCTCAATACATTGCTGTATGCTTGATTGCTATGGATCTTGAAAAATATGGATTCACAAACATTGAATATGAAAAGCCTTATGAGTATGACTACTTTACGGTTAATGAAGCTATCGATCTGAATTATTTAGCACAAATTGCAGGTGTATCGATCGAAACATTGCAGGATATGAATCCGGAGCTAACTCAAATGAGCACTCCTCCTGCATATAGCAGCGGCTATCAATTAAAAATTCCTAAGGGGAAAGTCGAAGTATTTGCTGCTAATCTAAAAGATATTCCTGAATCGGCGAAGAGAAGCTATTTGGTTCATACGGTTCAACGCGGAGAAAGTTTAACTAAGATTGCCTCACGGTACGGTGTTTCTACCTTTGATTTAGCAGATGCTAATAATATTTCAACTAGAACAAAACTTTCCCGCGGCGTTAAGCTGAGAATTCCTATTTCGAATCTAGGAGAACGGGATTTTGCTTATAACACAAATATCGAAAGTGCCGCAGATGAAGGTGAGTATGTTTCACCATATTTAAGCTTGAATAAAGAATTGGCATTAAATGAGGATGAAACGATAAAAGATGAAACCACCGGATTTCCAGAAATCGATATACGCACCGAAGAAATCGAACCGGTTGTAGCCGCAGTCGTACCGGAAGGGAAGGTACCTGTTATCTATCATGTAAAAAAGAACGATAATTTATTAGCAATTGCCGATCTTTTTAATACCCGTGTAAGTGATGTTAGAAATTGGAACAACATACCTTACACAAAAACTATTTCAGTTGGACAGGAATTAAAGATCTATGTTCCTGAAGAACAAAAAGATTTTTATGCCAGCCTCGATACTCAAACTCCGCTTGAAAAAGCGATTACAAAATCGGCAGTTACAAAATCAACCGGTTCATGGGTATATCATAGGATAAATAGAGGTGAAAGCCTTGGTAAGATCGCTCAGCGATACGGTGTCAGTTTAGCTTCGCTTAAAGATTGGAACAACCTGAGCAGTAATACAATTTATGCCGGACAGCGATTAAAAATATTTACGGATAGAACAACTATTACAACCGCATCAACCACCACAAGCAGCTCTAAAAATTCTCTCTATCGATATAAAGTAAAACGTGGCGATACGATAAGCGAAATTGCTGAAAAATTTGGGGTTGCTTCTTCTCAAATCCGTAGATGGAACGGGCTGTCTTCAAACAGAATAATCGCCGGAAAAACATTAAGAATATATACGAGCGACAAAACTCTTGCTTTAGGAGATAACGTTCCAAAGACATCCGCAAACGTTAATTACTATAAGATAAAACCGGGTGATACTCTCAGCGAGATAGCTGAAAAATACAAAGTGTCCATTGCAAATTTGCGTCAGTGGAACGGCTTAGCCGGTAACCGGATTGAAGCAGGTAAAACATTGAAAATTTATTCTGATGCGGCTGTACACGATATTCCTGAAACTACCACGAGTAAGCAGGATACTAAGATTTCGATTACTCACACAGTGAAGAGAGGGGAAGCATTAGTTACAATCGCACGTCAGTACGGAACAACCGTTGCCTCAATTAAAGCGTTAAATAATTTAGTCTCCGATAAAATCAAAGTGGGACAAAAACTTAAAATTAAATAATCTTTTAGAAGCCGGAGATCATCGGATCTTCGGCTTTATTTTATCACCTATTTCAAACCAGGCTAAGCAATACCAAGTTTATTCTAATCTTACCTAATATTTCGAAGTTCGTTCTCCGAATGCCTCCATTAGCTGCTGTGTAATTTTTCCGAATTTACCATTTCTGATAAACTGCTCACCTATTTTCGATACCGGTTTAATTTCTGTTGTTGTTCCTGTTATAAAGAATTCTTCGTAAGAATTTATTTCCGAAAGTAATACTGATTGCTCTATAAACGGTATGCTTAATTGCTTACACAAGTCCTTTATTACTTCTCTTGTTATTCCGGGTAATACCGAATTATCAAGAGGATGAGTGAACACGTTCCCATCTCTCACACCGAAAAAATTTGTATGGCTTCCTTCAAGAATTTTATCGACATTATACCATATAGTTTCATAAGCTTGCTGGTTAATGGCTTCTTGTTTCGCCATTACTGCAGGCAGAAGGTTGATTGTTTTTATATCGCATCTCTGCCATCGTAAATCTTTTTTAAGAATTACCTTTACACCCTCTTCCCGCTGCATTTTTTTTGAATCGATCGGTAAAGCATAGATAAACACAGTCGGTTCAACATACATCGGTGGAAATTCATGCTTACGAGGGAATGATTCTCCTCTCGTAATTTGCAGATAAACATTAACTTCATTACCTGAAAAATTATTCCTTTCGATTAATTCGTAGATTATCCCTTCTAGAGCATCGATCTTTTCGTAATTAATATTAACCTCTCCTAAATTTCTTTTTAATCTGGATAGATGTTCTTTATACATAAATAATTTTGAATTGTATGTGCGGATTGCTTCATAAATACCATCGCCAAATAAAAATCCTCTATCAAACGGAGAAACTTTAATTTCATCCTTCTCTAAAAACTTATCGTTGTAAAAACAAATCATTAACTCTTTCCCTCTCTAAAATTTAGTTGTATTTCTTTAAGTTATCACTTTACTATGAAAATCCTAAAAATAAATGAGTCTTCTCTAAAAGGGATTTTCA
>CAZTDB010000248.1:0-4780 GCA_964612385.1 uncultured Ignavibacteriaceae bacterium | reverse complement strand
GCATATCGCCGCATGCGAATACTTTATCCAGACTCGTCTTATGTGCGTTCTCGCTTTCGCCAAAATCAGCTTTTACATTTCCTCGGCTATCTAACTCCATCCCTAGTTCTACAAGCTGCGAGATTAATCCTTCTTTAATAGGATGAACGAAGCCTGCTGCAATTAAAATTAGATCTGCTTCAAGACGAAATTCGGTGCCGGATACTTCGGCAATTTTTCCGTTTTCAAATTTTACTTCGCAGCAAAGTAAAGATCTCACTTCATTATTTTCATTACCCCTAAACTCTTTAGTGCTTATACTCCATTTTCTTATCGCTCCTTCTTCATGGCTGGAAGAAGTACGAAGCATCAATTGCCAGTAGGGCCATGGAGTATTATATGCTCTTTCGATCGGGGGCTTCGGCATAATTTCAATTTGAGTTACGGACTTAGCGCCTTGCCTGTTCGCTGTGCCAACACAATCCGAACCTGTATCTCCGCCGCCAAGCACAATTACATTCTTACCATGAGCATTTATTTCCTGTGAGATTTTTTCGCCTGCAATAATTTTATTTTGAGCTGTGAGATATTCCATCGCGAAATAAATACCCTTTAAATTCCTCCCAGGTATCGAAATATCTCTCGGCTTTTCAGCACCGCCGGCAAGTATGACTGCATCAAATTTCTCAATTAATTCTTTTGCCGGAATGTCTACTCCAACATTAACGTTCGTTTTAAAGATAACCCCTTCTTCTTCCATTTGTTTAATGCGGCGGTCAATCTGCCATTTTTCTAATTTAAAATCGGGAATGCCGTAACGCAGCAATCCGCCGGGCTTATTATTTTTTTCGAATACAGTAACGGCATGACCTGCACGAGCAAGCTGCTGGGCTGCCGCTAAACCGGCGGGTCCCGAACCTATAATTGCAATTGTTTTTCCTGTTGAAAATTTAGCCGGCTTTGGTTCAACCCAGCCTTCTGTAAAACCTTTATCGATGATCGTTCTTTCTATCGACTTAATCGTTACAGGCTCTTTATTTATTCCGAGCACACAGGCGCTTTCACAGGGCGCCGGGCAAAGCCGTCCGGTGAATTCAGGAAAATTATTTGTCGAATGTAAATTAGCAAGTGCCTCTTTCCAGTGCCCGCGGTAAATCAGTTCGTTCCACTCAGGGATATAATTTTGAACGGGGCATCCGGTATCACCATGACAAAAAGGAATTCCGCAGTCCATGCACCTTGCACCTTGATTCTGTGCTTCATCGTTTGAAAAACAAAATTCAAATTCACGAAAATGCCGTATGCGTTTTTCAACTTTTTCTTTTTTGGTTTCGATTCTTGAATACTCCATAAAACCGATAGGCTTACCCATGTACTGCCTCCGCTAATTCTTGTTCATGCTGCTCTGACTCTTCGATTTCTTCTTCGGCTAATTTTAACAATGCAGCTTTATATTCCCTCGGGATTATTTTCCAGAAGCGGTCTTTTTCTACTTCCCAATTTGCTAATATTTTTTGAGCACGCCTGGAAGAAGTATAGTTGAAATGCTTGACGATTAAATCGTGCACTAATTCAATATCTTCATTATGAATTAAGTATTCAACATCAACAAGCTCTTTGTTAATATATTTTTCAATATCGCGTTCATAGTCATACACATAAGCTATTCCTCCCGACATACCCGCTGCGAAGTTTCTTCCGATTTTACCAAGCACCACTACTCTGCCGCCGGTCATGTATTCGCATCCGTGATCCCCAACTCCTTCAACAACTGCATAGGCGCCGGAATTTCTTACGGCAAATCTTTCTCCTGCAGCGCCGTTAAAAAAAGCTTCACCGCTTGTGGCACCGTAAAGGCATGTATTTCCGATTAGAATATTTTCTGATGGATCGAATGTAACATTATCGGGCACTTTTATAATTAATCTTCCGCCGGATAATCCTTTACCCACATAATCGTTCGCTTCTCCGATGAGCTTTATTTCAATTCCTTTTGCTAAAAAAGTACCGAAGCTTTGTCCGACGGTTCCTCTCATTGTAATTTTAATAGTTTCGTAAGGTAATCCTTCTTCACCGAATCTTCGTGCAACCTCACCCGAAAGCATTGTTCCTACGGTTCGATTAATATTTTTTACCGCCATTTCGATTGATACGGGAATTTTATTTTCAAGCGCCGGCAAAGCACGCGAAATCAAATCATGATCGATTTGGCATTCTAACCCATGGTTTTGTTCTCTCGAACGGAATAGTTCTGTCGGATGCAGCGGTTCGGGTTTAAACAAAGTTTTGCTCATATCAATTCCTCTTGCCTTCCAATGCCTGTTAGGACGTTTCGGAATTATCTTTTCAGTTTTGCCGACCATCTCATTAAATGTTTTGAAACCAAGCGCTGCCATTAATTCACGCACCTCTTCGGCAATAAAAAACATGTAATTAACTAAGTACTCCGGTTTGCCTCTGAACATCTTTCTTAGCTCGGGATCTTGAGTTGCTACACCAACCGGACAAGTATTAAGATGACATTTACGCATCAGTACACAGCCTTGAGTTACAAGCGGCGCTGTTGCAAAACCGAATTCTTCAGCACCCAATAAAGCTGCGATGACTACATCTAATCCGGTTTTTATTTGTCCGTCAACAGCAAGATAAACTCTATCACGCAATCCATTTAAAACAAGTGTCTGCTGAGTTTCACTGAGACCGAGTTCCCAGGGACTTCCTGCATATTGAATTGAAGATATCGGACTTGCGCCTGTGCCGCCGTCATGCCCGCTTATTAAGATATGATCCGCATGAGCCTTTGCAACTCCTGCAGCGATTGTTCCTACACCGACTTCAGAAACAAGCTTTACACTGATGCGTGCATTAGGATTAATATTTTTTAAATCGAAGATGAGCTGCTTTAAGTCTTCGATAGAATAAATATCATGATGCGGTGGCGGCGAGATAAGCGTTACGCCTGGGGTGCTGTTCCTAATACGCGCAATTATTTTATCGACTTTAAATCCCGGTAGCTGTCCCCCCTCACCCGGTTTTGCACCTTGCGCCATTTTAATTTGAAGCTCATCTGCATTTACAAGATAATTAGCAGTAACACCGAATCTTCCGGATGCAACCTGTTTAATTGCAGACCTTAATGTATCGCCGTTCGGAAGCGGAATATAGCGAACTGGATCTTCGCCGCCTTCTCCCGTATTTGATTTACCTCCTATTTTATTCATTGCCGCTGCTATTGAAGTATGCGCTTCCCACGAAATCGAACCGAAGCTCATTGCACCGGTAGAAAATCTTTTTACAATTTCCGATGCCGGCTCTATCTCTTCAAGCGAAAGAGGTTTTTCAAGAAAATCAAATTTGAAAAGGCTTCTTAACGTCACACGTCTCATGTTTTGATTGTTTATAAGATCGGAATATTCTTTAAATGTACTGTAGCTGTTTCTTTGAGTACTCAATTGCAACTTTGAAATAGTTAGTGGATTCCAAAGATGCGGTTCGCCGTCTCTTCTAAAATGATAAAGACCTCCGGTTTGCAAACCATCGACTGATTCAATCGGATCGAAAGCCTGCTTGTGCCGTCTGATCGTTTCTTCCTCTAACATTTCAAGACTTAAACCTTCTATGCGTGTTGCGGTGCCGGGAAAATAATTCTCAATTATTTCTGAATCCAATCCGATTGCTTCGAATATTTGAGCGCCGCAGTAAGATTGAAGCGTGCTTATTCCCATCTTGCTGAAGATTTTAAATAATCCTTTAGAAACAGCTTTAACGAAATTTTTCTTTGCGAGTTTGTAATCAGCAACATCGGGTAAAAATCCAGAGCGATGCAGATCGGCTAAAGTCTCGTAAGCGAGGTAAGCATTTATGGCGTTTGCTCCATATCCACAAAGCAATGCAAAGTGAGATACTTCGCGCGGCTCACCGCTTTCGATAATAATTCCTGTTTTTGTTCTGAGTCCGGCGCGCAGCAATGCATGATGCACGGCTGAAACTGCCAACAAGCTCGGAATAGCGGCATAGTTCTCATCAACACCTCTATCGGAAAGGATCATTAAAGAAACATCATTCTTTACTGCTTCCACTGCATCAGCACAAATCTGATCGAGACTTTCTCTCATGTTATGACTCAGATGCGGATTGAAAAGAATCGGAATTGTTATTGAATTAAACTGACCACGTGCAATGTTTCTTATCTTTTCCAATTGAGAATTAGACAGCAGCGGATGCGCAAGCTCCAGCCGATGTGCATGCTTTGGTGTTTCATCCAATAGATTTTGTTCGGGACCGATATACGTAGTTAACTCCATTACCAATTCTTCACGTATTGGATCGATGGGCGGATTTGTTACCTGTGCAAAAAGCTGTTTAAAATATCTAAACAATAATTGCGGACGCTCGGATAAAACCGCAAGGGCAGCATCAGTTCCCATCGAACCGACAGCTTCCTCACCTTTTACTGCCATTGGCGACATAACTTTGAACAAATCTTCCTTAGTATAACCAAAGATTTTTTGCCGCATTAAGATAGAATCAAAATCGGCATTGTGGATGAACTCAGGATCGGGCAGATGGGTAAGCTTTATCATATTTTCGGCTACCCATTTTCTATACGGCTTTCTCGTTACTATTTCTTTTTTAACTTCATCATCGGATACAATTCTTTTCTTATTCAGATCGATTATAAACATTTTACCGGGCTGCAACTTTCCTTTATAGGCAATTTTTTCCGGTTCGATTTCAAGCACTCCGGCTTCGGATGATAAAATTACGAGATCATCTTTTGTAACCACATAGCGGGCAGGTC
>CAZTDB010000247.1:0-4787 GCA_964612385.1 uncultured Ignavibacteriaceae bacterium | reverse complement strand
GCGAACTGGCTGAATCGACCCGTCTCCCGCATCTGTTTCTTGGTCAGGTACGCAATTCCGATTATTCCTTCCTTAATTGCTGCGCTTATATTATCATTTGCGTACTTATTTAAAGGCGGCTATCGAGCCGATCTTTACACCGATGTATTTCAATTTTTTGTTATGTTCGCCGGCTTCATTTTGATTTTTATAATCGCTTACATCACCTTTGGCGGAATTGAATTTCTCTCAAATCATCTTCCTGAAGAGCATCTAAAAATAACAGGCGGTGCTTCTTCTGCATTTATTGCTATCTGGTTTTTAATTGCGATGTGGACCTTCGCCGATCCCGGTTTTCATCAACGATGCTACGCTGCTAAAAATGAAAATACTGCCAAGCGAGGAATATTAATTTCAATTATACTCTGGGCATTTTTTGATTTTCTTACAACTTCAACAGGATTATATGCAAGAGCATTACTGCCGGATATTACTCAGCCTGTAAATGCATTTCCTCTTCTTGCAGAAAAAATATTGGCGCCGGGATTGAAAGGAATTTTTTATGCGGCATTATTTGCAACTATTCTATCCACGCTTAACAGTTTCTTGTTCCTCAGTGCTACTACAGTTGGGAGAGATTTTATTTTCAGATTGAAGAAGGAAAAAGACGAACTCAAATTAAAGCCTTATACTATCGGAGGATTAGCATTAGCCGGTTTACTTTCTGTATTGCTTGCATATTATATTCCTTCGGTGATAGAGTTATGGTACACGTTAGGTTCAATTTGTATTCCGGCAATTATATTTCCGGTGATAAGTTCTTACCATGATAAGCTAATAATTGCCAAAAAATTTGTTATAGTGGAAATGGCAGCAGCAGTTATTGCAAGCACCGGCTGGTTTGCTGCTGAGAAGATATTTTCGATGTCCGGCTTGTGGTCGGAAATTGAACCGATGATCGCCGGATTATCAGCAGCGTTTATTATTCATCTTTTGGGATTGGTTCATCGCCGCCGGAAGATTTTTTCTTCTTAATCAATGAGAGAATTACAGAACCACCCAGGAATATTAATATTACCGTAAGCGAAACTACGGTAGGGATTTGATACCAATCGGAAATAAGCATTTTTATTCCAACATAGAAAAGAATAATAGCCACTCCATACTTGAGATAAACAAAAAGATCGACAATTCCCGCAAGAGCAAAATACAACGCCCGCAAGCCGAGGATGGCGAATACGTTTGACGAAATAATTATGAATTCATCTCTTGTAATTGCAATTATCGCAGGTATTGAATCAACTGCAAAAACTATATCGGCTGACTCTATCAGCAGCAAGGTAACAAAAAGAGTTGTGGCGTAAATCTTCCCGTTTTGTTTGATAAAAAATTTATTGCCATGGTAGCCGGGGATAAAATTAATATACTTTGCCATCAGCTTCACAAGAAAATTATCCTCTACATTAATCTTTTGCTCGCCGCCGAAAGCCATTTTATAGGCGGCATAAAGAAGAATAAACCCGAAGACATAAATGATAGGATGGAAGAGTTTGAGCAGTCCAACGCCGGCAAGTATAAAAATTATTCTTAAAATGATTGCGCTTATAATACCCCACTTAAGTACATGGGGCTGTGCGATTGCCGGT
Source organism: uncultured Ignavibacteriaceae bacterium (assembly GCA_964612385.1). Classification (GTDB taxonomy): domain Bacteria; phylum Bacteroidota; class Ignavibacteria; order Ignavibacteriales; family Ignavibacteriaceae; genus JAGUYG01. Next base: position 3,162 of record CAZTDB010000247.1, on the reverse strand, counting down.
ACGCTCATAACATTAAATATCATTAAGAAAACAAAAAGATTGTCAACTGATAATGATTTTTCGATTATATAACCGGTGAGAAATTCAATTGCTTTAGTGTGTCCGTCTTCAAGATAAAAGTAAAGCCCCACATTAAAAAGAAGAGCGGTGATTATCCAAACACCGCTCCACATTAAACTAGCCTTTAAAGTTATTTTACCACGTCGATGATCTGTAACATATAAGTCGATAAAAAATAAAATCGAAACGATTATCCAAAAAATTATCCAGAATATAAATTCGCTAAACAAGTTATTATCCAATTAAGGTAGAAAAATTCCTGCGGCAAGAACGGTGGTCCATAAACCGTTTTTATCACCTTCGGCTGATTGAGTTATGTTAAAAGACCGGACTATTTTACCTGACATTTTGTAAATATTTTCTCTTTCGCTCCAATCGATATCGGGGTTAAACTCTACACCGAGGGTGGTTGCCAGCATGGTAGCGGCAAGGTCTTCGGCATATTCCCCGGCTACCTTTTCGGTTTCACCGAAAGGATGGTGCTCAGACAGATAACCGTACATAGAATTATCTGCCGGTAAAGCAGCTCCGATTGATGCTGCAATTAATCTATTTGGTTCATTAGTTGAGTTGCGTGCCATTACTGCAAATGTAACTTGACCCGGCTTTAATTCTTTTATGCCGTCATCTTTACTGATTCTTTTGCAGCCTGTGGGGAAAATGCTGCTTACAGTTACCAGGTTGCAAACCTCAATACCGGCGCTTCTTAAAGCCAGCTCGAATGAGGTTAAGTACTCTTTATGCTTACCTACCCCTTTGGTAAAAAATATTCTAGTTGGAACATACAAATTATCATCTCCTTTCTAAGTAATTTGTGATTTTATCTTTATGAATTTGCGTTTTCCGACTTTCAAGACATTCTCGCCTTTTAAGTGAATAATAGCGGAAGCATCTTCTATTTTTTTGCCGTCAATTGATACACCTCCCTGAAGTACAAGGCGTTTTGCCTCGCTGCGTGAGGCAGCAAAGTTTAAGCGATGAATCAAATCTAAAATGTTAATTTCTAATTCGCCGTTGTTAAATTCCACAACCGGTATATCTTCGGGGATTTCTTTCTTAACAAAAATTTTATCGAATTCCTCCTCAGCCTCCTCAGCAGCATCTTTGCTGTGATACATACTAACTAACGTTTTAGCTAATCTTCGCTTTAAATCTCTTGGATTAATTTTCTGATTATCCAACTGCTGCTGAATATTTAGTAATTCATCTTTCGAAACACCGGTTGCCAATTCAAAATAATTATAAATAAGTGTATCGGGTATCGATAACGTTTTTCCGAAAATCTCTTTAGGGCTTTCCGTTATTCCGATATAATTATTAAGCGACTTGCTCATCTTTTCAACGCCGTCGGTTCCAACAATAAGCGGCATAGTTAAAATTACTTGTGGTTCCATCCCAAATTCTCTTTGAATATCTCTGCCTACAAGAAGATTAAACTTTTGATCGGTGCCGCCAAGCTCAACATCGCTTTCAATTGCTACCGAATCCATGGCTTGAGCAAGAGGGTATAGCAGTTCATGAAGGCTTATAGGTTCGCCGGATTTATATCGTTTAGTAAAATCGTCCCTCTCCAACATTCTGGCAACGGTATATTTTGAGGCTAATTTAATCACATCCTCGAATGACATTTTCCCCAACCATTCAGAGTTGTAAACAATCTTCGTTTTTTCTTTATCAAGAATTTTAGATGCCTGCTCAAAGTATGATTCGCCGTTTCTGCGGGTTTCTTCGAGTTTTAATGCAGGTCGTGTAGCATTTCTCCCGGAGGGATCTCCAATCATGCCCGTAAAGTCACCCACAATTAAAATGGCTTGATGCCCTAAGGATTGAAACTGCGCCAACTTGCGAAGAACAACCGAATGCCCAATATGCAGATCAGGTCTGCTTGGATCGCAGCCTAATTTAATGTTGAGAGGCTTTCCGGTTTTAATTGCTCTTTCTAATTTTTGAACCAGCTCTTCCTCGGGTATGATTTCAAAGACGCCTCTCTTGATGACGTCCATTTGTTCGTTTAAAGGAGGGAATGTTTTTTTGCTCATTTACAATTTCTATTTTCGATGCGAAATTTAATTAATTATACTTTAAAATAATTGTTGAATGGCTCTTCATTTAAATTAAAATTTTATGCGGCGCTCCTGATCGCGCTGTAAATCTTTCTTAGCAATCGAAGCTCGCTTATCGTATACTTTTTTCCCTTTTGCAAGCGCTAATTCAACTTTTACTTTACCTTCCTTGAAATATAATCTTAAAGGAATAAGTGTAAGCCCTTTTTCTTTAACTTTGCCGATTAATTTTCGGATCTCACTTTTTTTTAGAAGCAGCTTTCGTGTCCGGGTTGGCTCGTGGTTATTAATATTGCCCTGCTCGTAAGGACTGATATGAACACCATGCAGCCATACTTCAGCATCTTTCAGTGCGGCATAACTATCAACTAAATTTGCTTTGCCCTGTCTAAGAGACTTTACTTCAGTTCCCGTAAGAACTATGCCCGCTTCGAATGTTTGGATGATAAAATATTCATGCGATGCTTTCCTGTTTACCGTTATATTCTTCTCTACAGCCTGTTCATTCATAAAATTGAAACGCAAAATTATTTTTATTCGCTAATATATGCAATAATCCGAAAAATTATTATTGGACAATTTTGTTGAATAAACTGAACATGGGAGTCACTCACTGTCTTAATTTTTAGATTCAAGGCATTTTATATAGACGACAAGCCGAAACGTTTGAGTCAATGAAAAAGTCATAATGAGGTCCGATTATCTGTATTGCTTATAGGGATTTAGTAACTATTAGAGTTTTTTTATCACTATCAACCGACTAAAATTTAGTTTTAGCAGAAAAGTTTGGGAAACAGAAATTAAGTGAACAAAATCTTCCCATATAAAAAATATACCTGTTAGGATGGTTGGATATAAACCTTAGTAACACACAATTACCCACATACCCTAACTTTATCCGAAGGATCTAGGGATTAGCTTATTGATTTATAATAAGCTAATCCCTAGATCCTTCGGATAAGGTTAAAAAAACCGGGTGTTGGTTGTGTTACTAAGGTCAATAAGGTTTTTTCATTAGTTTTCTTTTAATGTTAATGCA
>CAZTDB010000246.1:0-4787 GCA_964612385.1 uncultured Ignavibacteriaceae bacterium | reverse complement strand
CAAGAAAACATTTCCTTTCTGTTTATTGATGTAAAACCTTCCGGCATATCCGGTTAATGAAGTAAGCGAACTGTCAACTGTAAAGTACTTTGCATCGGGTCTTTGAAAGTAGTGTGCATAATTTCTTTGTACGCTTATTAATCGTTCTTGATTACCTTCGATATGGCTCATGCCCATCCATCCGGTAACAACCCAGGTTTTTGATGAATCGAGAAAAGACCAGCCGTCTACTCCAAAAGAATATGATGCGCTGTTGAATTCATCCCGTAATCTATTATCATTAAAATTTCTTAGAGCGGTTGTTGACATAAAACCCAGTCCGTAGAACCCTTCTGAAATTTCTTTTTGTGCTCTTAACACACCGTAATAGGCTAATGGTTCAATCTCCGCTTCTGATCTAATTCCGTTTAGTTGTATATCGGTAAATTCCCGGGAAGTTAAAGCTTGAATCGCACCGATATTCCAATTATCTCCTATTTTTCCGGTCAATTTTGCCGCACCGAGAATATGCGTTCCGTCGGGATATTTTGAATAATCGTTATCGGGCGTGCTGCCTAATGGTGCTCTTCCAATCCGGCGGCTGTAGAACAAATCCGGTCCGGGCCAATTAAATCCCCAATAGTTTCGAGCACCTCCAACACCGAAGTTGAATATTGTTGAGCCTTCTACAAAGAAAGGTCTTTTCTCTGAGAAGAAAGTTTCAACATCGCTTAAGTTTATAACAGCCGGATCAATCTCAACCTGCCCGAAATCGGGATTTACAGTTGCATTTAAAGTAAGATTTGATCCGATCCCCATTTTCAAATCAGCACCTAAACCGGGAGTGTATTTGGAATGTTTACCGAAAGGATTTCCTATTTCATAGCGCTTATACTCAGCACGTGTAGTTAAGTAGGGAAGAATTTCAATTTGGCTTGATGATTGAATATTTTCAATTCCTGTTAATTCGGCAAAACGCGAAACAAAACCGCTTTCTTTTTTAGGTGTATAAACAAGATAGATTATTTCATTTTTACGGGCTATATCTCTTCTGAAATTAACTCCCCATGAATTCAAATTATTTTCATGAAACTTTAATTGAGAGAAAGGGATTTTCATTTCTGCCGTCCAGCCCTCATCATCGATATTAACTCTTCCTTCCCAAACGCCATCCCATGAGTCGTCATCCCAATCATCGTTATAAAGAACTCCGTCTAAAAGAGTTCCGGCTGCACTTAAACCGAAATAGTATCCGCTTCTTTTATCGTTATAAGGATCGATAAAAATTGCGAACAAATCAGAATTTACGAAAGCATCCTTACGCGTTAATCTTGCAATTATCGAATCGGGTGAGGAATCATACATGCGAGCACCTACATAAAGCGCCTCTTCATCAAAGGCTACATAAACTTTCGTTTTTTCGGTTGGCACAGCCCCTTCGTTTGGATCGCGCTGCTTAAAATCCTCAACAAAATTTTTTGTCTGCCATATTTCTTCGCCGAGTATTCCGTCAATCACTATTTTAGAAGCAGTACGACTCGCTTCAACTTTAATTTTTTTTAATGGATTTTTTTCATCTGCATGCCCGAATAAATTTGACGAGAGAATTATTACAAACAATAAAAACTTTTTCATCTATACTACCTTCGTTTTTTAATTTTTTATTGAATAATTCAATTCTGAAGAACGAGAAGGCTGAAACACTTTTCAATTTTATTTCCAGCAGCAATTTTATTGAAACAGATAAAACAAATCGAATTTAATTAGTTAACCGGCGGAATCTAATGATAGACGTTCATTTAGATTTTAATTTATAAATGCCAATTTTACCGGAGGCTGCTTCAAGAGTAATTTCTTTGTCGCCTTTGTTTAGTGTATAAACAGCGGTAACATCTCCTCTGTATTTGCTCTGTTCAATTGATTCGGCTTTAAAATCTGAAACGATTGCATCGCTTATCGACCAAATTCCATAACCTCTTACGCGTGCTGTAATTTTTGCATTTCCTCTTTCAGACAGATGTATCGTAATGTTTCCCGCATTAGTTCTGATGCGGCTTTCGTTTCCTTTTTCAAGCGTCATCCCGACTTTCAAATCGCCGCCGTGAGTAGAGGCATTTACACTTCCCTGAACTTTTAATAATTCAATGTTCCCGCTTCCGCTTCTTGCCGTAACAGAACCGCTACAGCTTTTCAGTCCAATATTACCTCCGCCTGTGGAGATTTTTGTATCGCCGCCTGCATTTTCGATTTCAATATTACCTCCGCCTGTTCTAATATCTGAAGCCGAACCTAACTCTGCTGCCGATATATTTCCACCGCTGGAATTAATGTTAGCTTTGGATGTTACTTTAGCGATTGAAATATTACCACCGCTTGTTCGTAGTGCTGCTTCTCCTTCCACAGTACCGATTTTTAAATTGCCGCCGTCAGTGTATGCATCCAGCTTACCGTTTAATTGCTTTACGTTTATATCGCCGCCATCCGTCCGTATGGTGGCAGGTCCTTCAGCCTTTTCAATAAATATATTGCCGGCTTCAGTACTAATTGTTACTTTACCTGTAAGCTGCTGCTTAATCTGAACATTACCTGCTGAGGTACGAAGTGTTATATCAAATCTATTGGGAATGTATGCAGTTAAATCCGAGGCAGTCCAGTCATCTTTTGATCTAACGGATATTTCATTACCGCTCTGTGAAATTTTCAAGGGTTCTTTTTCACCACGCACGTTAGTTTTATAAGAGAGCGAAGCTTCATTTTTATCCCATGTATAAATGGTTATATTTCCAAAGTTAAGATGAACATCAAGCTTTCCGCCTTTGGATACCATGAAGGTTAGCCTCTTTTCATCAAAATTTTTTGAAAGGACTGAACCTGTAAAGACCATTATCAATAGAAAAATAATAGGTGTAAAATTACTTATTAATTTTTTCATACTATAAATTCTCCTTTAATACAGCCTGTGCGCGGTAGCGTATGTAAGTATTTTCATCGATCGATAATTTATCTTTGAATAAAGATACCTCATCTTTATCAAGCTTAAATCCTTCTTTGTTGGCATCGTACAAGCTGTTAATTGCTTCGATGCGCATTGCCGAACTTGAGTCCTGCAATAAAATGAACAGAAGAGTTTCTTTTATTTGATCATCGTAAGGAAATTTTTTCAGCAGTAAGAGCGCTTCTCTTCTAACACCGGGATTATTGTCGTATTTAACAACAGTTAACAATGCATTTTTTACGTCATCATCAAACGGCTTAGAATGTTCGGAGCTTATTGCATAAAGTGAATTCAATCTTGTACCGGGATTGTTTTCATTTAACAAAGAATACATTAAAATATTTTTTACAGTTTTATCGTAGATGCTTCCTTTAATACGAATTGGTTTTATTGCTTCAAAAACAAATTCAATCTCACCGTCGCTCGGATCCTTATCTATAAATCTTATATTTTCTATGCGGACGTTATCTCGAAGAAAATTATCGGCAGCCGTCTCAGTTATAAGCACTTGCGGAGCGGGGGATTTTGTTTGAAAGAATGCGGCATAACCGATTAAAATTCCTATGCCAATCAGAATAACTGCAGAAAGTGCAAAACGAATCGGATAGTTAAATTGAAAAAACATAAGTTCGCGAAACTTATCCCCTGGTGATTTTCTAATCCTTTCCCTTCGCAAAGATGCTTTTAACTGTTGACGAGCTTCGAACAGCAAATTATCGTCGGGCTCATTCTTTAAATTTTCTTTTGCTGCTAACGTAAGCTTCCTGAGTTCTTCAAATTCTTTCTTGCAGATTTCGCATTCGTTAATATGATTTTGCAGCTCAGCATTTTGCGCTTCCGTCAACTCACCGAAAACGGACAACTTAACCCATTCATTATATTTTTGATGATTCATTTTTCCATCTCCATTTTTTACTAACACTACTTCATTTAAACGTATACAAACTCTAATAATTTACGCAGCTTGTGTACTGCTTCGAATAAATATTTCTTTACTGTCCCTTCCTTGCAGTTCATCATTTCGGCTATCTCTCTAATTTTATAACCTTCATAATGCTTAAGTACAAAAACCAATTTTTGCTTTGGTGGCAGGGTATTGAGCGCCTTATTAATGTGATGACCGATTTCGCTTCGCAGCGCAGACTGATAAGGCTCCTTTGTTTCCTCATCGGGAATATTTGTTTCGCTGCTTTCATCATCGAGGTACTCACTCATCGAAACCTGGAATTTTTTTTTCGATTTAGATTTAAATGTAAGGCATACATTTGTTGTGATGCGATAAAGCCAGGTGGAGAACTCGCTTTTAAATTTGAAGTTTTTAAGACTGCGGTAAACTCTGATAAAAACTTCCTGATAAATATCCATCGCGTCGTCGGAATCCTGCACATATCTTAATGCCATAGACAGTACACGCCTGTCGTATCGAAATACAAGCTCTTCGAAAGCGGCGGTCTCACCGTTTTGTGCTTTAATTATTAAATCGACATCACTCAGCGCCATGATACCTCAAATTTCTAACGGTTTAGACTAAAATAATTGAAAAAGGTTGGTGGGAGAAGTGGTTTTACCGATAAAATCAGTTGAACTGCCTACGCTATACAGAAATTATTTTGTTTCGATAATCAGCGATAATGGAATTGATTAAGCTTTTAGAATTTACAAATGGAATGTAAACTTTGTCCGAGAGTTCTAAAATTAATTCATTTCTTTTTATTGCATGCCGTGCGGTTATTCGGTTAATTTTATCACTAAAGGGGGTGTCCTGTCCTGAAATAGGTTGCCCTGAAAAGAACAAAAAAGGAGCAGCAAAATG
>CAZTDB010000245.1:0-4791 GCA_964612385.1 uncultured Ignavibacteriaceae bacterium | reverse complement strand
TTGTTGAAGCATAATTAAATCCGAATGATGCTCTAACTAATCTTGTAACTTCAAGCCCTACGGTAGATTGCGCATTGAGAAAGTCTCTTGCTTCGTGTTGTTCCACGGCAACCGGGTAATCAATGCGGCTTTCTAACCATTGCCGGGTATAATTAATTTTTGCACCTAATGTTACATTCTGCAGCAGCACCTTAGCCATAGCATTCGTTCTTAATGTATTTTCAGAAAAATTTTCATCACTTAAAGAAGTGTAATTGTCAATTATCGACAAATCGTAGATAAATGATTTTCCCGCAAAATTATTAACAGAGAATGATAAGTTACCTTGGTTCAAATTTCTTTTCTGAGTTGAATCAGTGAAGGCAAAAAGCTTATAAGCAGTTTGGTTATAATCTCCATGCAGTTTGAAATTTGTATAAGGCAGGAAATCGGCATCGTTACTCATCATGTAAGATAAATTTGCAGTGCCGGTTAATGAATACCGGTCGGTATTTTCAATCTTATTGTAGGAATGATCTTCATATTTATATGCACGTCTATTCATGCCTAAACCTGTTCCTTCAAAAATAAAATTGTCCGTAGTATGTGTATAACGAAAATTCACTGTTGGAAGCGTGTATAAACCTGCTCCGGCTGAAAAATAACCGTTTAAATAATCGGCTTTATCAAATAGCTTGATTTCATTTTTCATGGGATGAGATGGCTTACGCAAATCTAATTCTTCGGGCGCAAAATGCGGTTTTATAAATTCCTCGGAGATAGTAGAAAAAAATTCAGGCGCCAATTTATCGGAAATCTGTACTGAAACTACATCAGTACCGGTAATTACAAAATCCGGCAGTTCAACATTTGGATTGCGTCTGTCATCTTGAGCAGATGCATTTAAGATAAATAAAAATAATAGGCAATAAATCTTTTTAATCATTTTAGTGTCCTCAGCTTAGTTTGAGCTTCAATACCAAACGGATCGCCGCGATGTGCGCTAAGTACAGTTCGGAACATTTCTTTTGCTTTTTCATAATCTTTCATTTCAACATAAATATCACCCATCTTTAAATAAGAACGCGCTAACCATTCGGTGTACGATGAAAAAATTGTCCTAACCCTAACGAACGCCGTTATCGCTTCGGTAAGTTTCTTTTGTTCATAAAGAGTAAGCCCCAAATGGAATTGTGCTTTCGCACCCAAATCATCCGATCTTTTCTCTGCGAGGTCTCTAAAATAAATTTCTGCATTTTCATAACGCTTAGTTGCAAGCTCGATTAATCCTAATTCAAATTTCGATTTTTCTGCAAAGATAGAACCCCGGTAATACTGCACGATTTCATCATAGACTTCATACGCTGCGGGAATATCACCTTTGTTTACGAGTGTAATAGCTTTTATAAAGAGTAGTTCCGGCATTCTATTCGAATTAGAAAAACTGCTCACTCCTTTATTTATGGAAGATAATGCTGCGTCGTAGTTTTTTTGTTGATTATAGATATTGCAAATTTCAATAATTGCCGCTACCGCTGCTTCACTGCTTTTGTAAGAATCATACACTCTGTTAAAATTAAAAAGAGCTTCCTCGAGCTGAGCAAGATTTTGAGCGCTCTTCCCTATCCAATAATATGCATCGGGAACAAATTTACTCCTGGGAAAATTCGAAATAAATTCTTTATAACTTGCTTTTGAAGCTTCATAGTTTTTCTGGCTGTAATAAATTTCTCCTTTTTTAAAGAAGAGCTGATCGGAAAAGCTTAATCCGGGATTCTGCATCACAAATTCATCAATTAAAGTGACGGCTTTCTCCGGCTGCTCTAATGCTACGTAGCTGTATTGAATTCCATTGATCGCATCGAAAACATTATTTGAATTGGGATAGTTTACAACAACACGCTGATAATTTACTATTGCCGAATCATATCTGCCTAAATTAAAATATGCATCTCCGATTGAATAATAAATTAACGAACCGAGTGTAGAGCGCGGGTATAAATTCAATACATTTTGATAATTCGAAATTGACTCGCTGAAATTTCCCTGCTGAAAATAAATCCAGCCCACAACAAAAAGAGAACGGTCGCCAAATTCGGATGACGGAAATTTTTCTTGCAGATTTCTAAATTCATTTACAGCGTCATTGATCTGACCGGCTTTGTACAACGCTTGTGCATATTGGTAATGAACATAAGGATTGTTAGAAGTTCCTAAACCTGTTTTAAATAACTCTTTATATACATTGCTTGCGGCTGTGTAATTTTTGCTTCCAAAATAGCTGTCGGCTAATCTTAAGCGGACATCTACGATCTTGGTATCGCGAGGATATTTTTTTATGAACTCCGAAAATTGATAACCTGCATTTTCATACTGGCGATTATTAAAAAAACAATATGCTTTACCATATAAGCCTGGATTTGCAAGCTCAGCATTCGACGGATCGACACCCTCATAATACTTTAATGCAACGGAGTAATTTTTTGATGCAAAATAACTTTCAGCTATGAAGAAGTTAACCTTATCGCTTTCGAATTGAGGATCACTACTTTCAATTAAGATTAGCTGAGCGATTGCATCCTTATAACGTTTGAGATAATAGAATGAAATTCCCAAGCCCAATCGTGCTCGATTAAGTAAATCTTCCTGAACTCCGGTAACATTGAGAGCCGCTTCGAAACTCATCCTTGCCGGACCAAATTTTTTCCTGTTCAGGTCTATCTCGCCCAGCATTGTATAAGCTCTGCTGCGTATATCAGGTTCAGATGAATTAACTGCAGCGTGCAGATAGTTTTCGGAAGCTTCAAATCTTTTTGAATTAAAGAATATAACACCCATTTGATATTGAACATTGCTTACAAGCCCGCTGTTTGGATATTTTTCTAAAAATTCTTTGTAAATGTTATAAGCCTCGCTGTCCTGTCCTGCGTATCTCTTAGCTTCAGCTTTCCAATAGAAAGATTTAATTCCGATGCTGTCGCCATCTTCGGATAATAAGTTAAAAATTCGGTACGCATCGTTATATTTTTTTTGCTGGAAGTAAGACCAGCCTAATCCGTACTTAACTTCTTTGATTACATCAGATGATGGAAAATTCTGAATTATTTCGAGATAGGTTTTTTCGGCATTCTCATATTCTTGAACGCGGTACTGTGAGTTAGCAAGAAGGTAAAGACTTTCGGCATATTGGTCTAGAGGAAGATTCGCAAGCATAGGATTTTTCAATTCAAGTATGGATGAATGATAATCCTTTAGCTTGAAATAGCAAATTCCGATTCGTATTTGAGCTGAAACTGCCAACGGACTCTGACGGTGATAAGAAAGAAGCCTGTCATAGTAACTAACTGCTTTTTCATAATCGCCAATCTTTTCATAAACTGATGCCAGGGTGTAGATTGTATAATCGATGAACTTGTTATTGCTTCTCCTTTGAACGGCTTCTTCTAAAAATCTAATTGCCTCTTCAAGCAGATTTTGGGCGGAGTACGATTCGCCTATCCAATAAAGTGCTGAGCCGGTGTGTTCACTTTCAGGATATTCATCCAAGAGCTGCGTTAATCTGTCTCTGCTTTTACTAAATAATTTTTGCTCGAAATAAATTAAACCAAGGCGATATAAAGATTTTTCTCTGAAATTAGACCATTTGAAATTATTTACTAAAAATTCAAATCCTGCCGAGGCTGCATCAAGATTGCCGGAATTTACCAGCGCTTCGGAAGAATAATATTTTGCGGCTGCATACAGTTCATCTTTTAATTCATAACACGAAAAGAAATCTTCGAATAATCTTGAGGCATTCACAAAATCGGAAGAATTGTAAGCAGACATTGCATCGTTAAATTTCTCAGAGGCGGTTTGAGCAGAAAGATATCCCGATTGACTTAAAACGAATAATATTAAGAAGATTAATTTTTTCATTTAGAACTCAAAATTTCAAAAATAATTATTCCAAATATAGCACCACTTAGTGATGCGGCGAAATTCACAACATCATTCCCGATCCATTTGATGCCTTTTATTCTCGTACTAATTTTTCCGCAATGGATTTTTGCTTCAATATTTTTTCCGCAAACATCGCAGCGGTACTGAGCCTGTATTGTTGAACCTAAAATACTATCCACGAAACTGCCTGCTACTCCCGAAATTATTACCAACACTAAGAATGGTAAAAGATCGAATGAGATCCAGAATTGAGCCGATAAAGAAATTACTAATGCACCAAGCACTGCTCCGGTTGTACCTGCTGCTGATATTCCGCCGGATGTTCCTTGTTCCACTTGTTTCAATGAGAGTATGTCATAAGTTTTATAGTTTCCCATCGTCCCTAATTCAGTTGCCCATGTATCGGCACAAACTACTGCCAGAGATGAGACGAACATCAAATAAAAAAGTTCAGATTGAAAAAATTCACTAACAATAACAAGCAGAATGCAGACGCCTCCGTTTGCAATTACCTGATACTCATCTCTTGCACCGCTTTTTTCGAAATAAACCTCTACGTTCTTATTCAACGATTTTCTCAAGTTTGTAAGCAAACTTGATGTGAGGAAAAAAGTGACAATGGGAATAGTCCACTTCCAGCCGCCTAATCCAAAAATTATTAATGCAAAGATAAAGGTTGTTAACGCACCGCCTTTTGTCAGCGCCTTTATGAATAATGCAAAGACAGCAATGAGGGAGGCAAGTAAAAATGCAAAAGAAAACCGGTGAGTTATTACTCCTTCAAGCGAATCCAATACTGAGTGGTAATTGCTAATAATCAAATGATTATATAGTAATATTTTTGTGCTAAATATATCTGATTGAGTTTCA
>CAZTDB010000244.1:0-4794 GCA_964612385.1 uncultured Ignavibacteriaceae bacterium | reverse complement strand
CATCAAGAGTAGTTGATTTACCCGAACCGGTTATACCTGTAATAAGCGATAAGCCGAATTTAATATAAGTATGACTCATAGCTCTTACTACATTTGGATGAAATTCTAACGATTCAAGCGCTCTTATCTCGGTATTTATTGCACGCATATTTAATGCTAAAGAATCTAGATCAAAGTAGGCATCGGCTCTGAAACGGACATTTACTTTTCTTCGTTCATAGAAGAATGTATAGCTAAAATCTAGATTCCGTTTTTCTGCCAACACCTTTCGCTGATTACTATTCAGTAAATTCACAATTAATGTTGCGGATTCATCCTCACTGTACTGGGGAAATTCACGTATTCTTTCTTTTCTGCCGAAAGTTCTCAGCCAGATGTGTCCCAGGTTGCCGTGCCCGCCAATTTCTATATCGGAAGAGTCACGCTCTATCATACTGGTTAAGAATCTGTTCACCAGAATTTTTAATGCAACGCGTTCTTCGGATCTAAGTGTTTCTATATTTTCTAATATGAAATTAACCCTATCCGGTCCGGTAAGATAGGGAGGAATATTGTTGCAAAATTTTGTTAAAGCTGTCTTCGTTTCAGATATGGAAAAACTAATCATGATAAATTTAAATTATGTGTATGACGGTTAAAAAATATTACTTGTAATATAATTAAATTCGAATTAATTAACAGAGTTAACTTAATCATTTAAACAAAATCCTTAAGAGCAGCTTCGTAATGTATCTTACGAGTACAAATTACTTCCTCTCTAAGATTTATTCTTCAGAGGTGCTTCCTAAAACTTCTTCAATTGAGGTCAATCCCAATTTTACTTTTTCTAGTCCGGCTTCTCTTAAATTTAGGGAGCCATCCTTTTTAGCCTGAATACGAATTTTTTCTTCGTCCACTTCTATTCCTGAACGAACTATTATCTGCCTAATTTCTTTAGTGAAGTAAAGAGCTTCATGTATTGCAAGTCTGCCCTTATAACCTGTTCCGTTGCACTTATCGCACCCCTTAGGTTCAAAGACAGTGTGATTTCTCCATTCGGCAATATTTAGTCCTGCAGCATTCATTACTGCTTCATCATAGTTTACCACTCTTTTTTTGCAGTGATTACATAGCCTTCGAATCAACCTTTGTGCCACGATAATATTAATTGCATAAGCAATTAAGAACGGTTCAATTCCCATTTTGTACAAACGAGCGACTGCACTCGGGGCATCATTTGTGTGCAAGGTAGAAAAGGTTAAGTGTCCGGTGTTAGCGAGTTTAATTGCTACCTCAGCAGTTTCTTTATCTCTCATCTCACCCACCAAAACTATATCGGGGTCATGCCGTAAAATTGAGCGTATGGCTTGTTCAAAATTCATCTTGTAACCAATCTTTAACTGACGTGCCCCTTCAATTACGTACTCGACAGGATCTTCCACCGTAAGCACATTAACAGTGGGATCGATAACCTGATAAAGGGCTGCTACGAGAGTAGTGCTTTTTCCGCTTCCGGTGGGTCCGGTTAAAATTACCATTCCTTGCGGCTGGTTAATTGCCTTAACAAAGGCACTTCTAGCATAACCTGCCAAACCGAGCTGATCTAAATCTTTAATTACTTTTCTGTCATCAAGAATTCTTATAACAACGCTTTCAAATTTATTTTTAAGTTCCGTTCCTACCATTGGCAGCACCGAAACTCTAAATCGTATAACATGGTTATCAATCTCTCTCTGTATAAAGCCGTCCTGTGCCCGCTCTCTTTCAAATCTGTCCATACCTTTAGATCGGTCTTTCACAACCGCAACCACTGCTTCGGGAAGCGTGCCATCCTGAACATGCCAAGATTGTAAGTTCCCGTCGATACGAATTAATATCTCGGTTTTATGCCCGGCTTTAGGTACAAAGTGAATATCGCTTGCGCCTCTTCTAACACCTTCGACAAGCGCCCCTTCAACAAGATTGATAAGAGCACTCTTATTTATTTCAGCATCAAGTTCTTCTTCGTCAAGTGATGGTTCCTCGCTTTCTATTTGTATTTCCGTTTCGGCTTCTTCCATCATTTTCAGGAAGACATTTTCCGGAGGAAGAATCAGTTGAATTAATTTTTCGTAATCCTTCTTTTTTATGTAAATAACTTCATATTTTTTTGCATTAAGCCCGAAAGCGATCTTCGGAATGTTCCTATCGGTAGGGTCTATTGCAGCAAGTATCAGCTTGTCTTTAATTCTTTCATCATACATGAAAGGAATAACTTTATGCTCAAGCATCTGGCTTTTAACCTGCTCGCCGGCATTATTAATCATTGTTTTAATTGTGCTCATTCTTTTGGGCGGAATTTCTTCCGGCGGTGTGTCTAATTCTCTAAAAGCATAAAGTATCGCAACTTCTCTGAAAATCGTATCGTGGTCAAATTTAAAATCTTGAACCAAAATTTGAGCAAGGTTACGCTTAATCTTGCTGCGGTCATTGGCTTTGGCTTGTAAGGCTCGTTCGAGCATTGCAGCATCGATAATACCTTTTTTGAAAAGAAGGTAACCGATTTTGTCAGTCATTTCTAAATTTGTATCAATCATGCTATGTTTCTCTCAATATAAGTTTGATTATTAGCTCCCGGCGTAGGAGGTCTTACGGTTGCTGTTTCGGCGGAAACAAGTGTTAAAGCAATCATCACAACCATAATGATCATTGCTATAACTACCTGAACTAATTCAATGAAATTTTTTAGTTTGTAAACAGTTTCACTTTCGTAATAATTAGCTAATTGGAGAGAAGTGTTTTTTATGGTTCCGGTTTCCTCTCCCGAGTGCAGCCTTGATAAAGCTGTTTCGGTAAAAACCCCCGACGCTTCAAAAGCATCGGTAATGCCGGTACCTTTTTTAACCATTAAAGGAATGGCAACACTTTTTATTCGTTCTTCAAAGTATTTATTTCCTGTCGCTTCGGCAGCTATTCTAATCGGTTCAATACTTTCGGCAGAACCGCTGTACATAGTATAAAAAACCCGGCAGTAAACTTCAATTAATGTTTTATGAATTAAGGTACCCATCATCGGAATGCGAAGCATATATTTATGTACTATCAAACCGCCTTTTTTTGTTTTTGAAAATCTCCACAAAAATATCGGCGGCAATATAATTAACAGAGTTACTAATAAAGAATTCTCAATAAGAAAATCGCTCATTGCTAGTGTAAAAGCAGTCATCGGGGGAAGCTCAATTCCGAATTTAACAAACAATTTTGCCGTTTCAGGAAAAATATACGCAACATAAAACAATACTGCTAAAAATAGAACAAATATTGTTACCGCAGGTGTGATTAATGCACTTCTTAGATTTTTTCTAAATTCCTGACGGCGCTCTAAAAATTTTGCGGTGGCTTTATAAATTTCAGCCATGTTACCGCTTTTCGAAGCAAGACCCAGCATGTACGCAGTAAATTTACCAAATACAGATTGATATTTGAGAAATGTTGCTTCGCTGTCGGCACCTTTTTTTAATTCATTATTAATTTCTCTTAGTGTTTCCCGCAGAGTTTTATTCTCAGTATCATTGATAAGAAGAGTTAAAATTTCACCGTATGATAATTTTTGATCCAGCAGCTCGGCACTGATTTTAACAAATGTAACAATTTCGGATTGGGGCGGTTTCGGGCTGAAGTCAATTAATTTTTTAGTGATTGAAACTACTTCATAACCAAGCCGTGTTAATGCTTCTTCAACCTCTTTTTTTGTAAATGCTTTTTGTTCACCTTTTAGTGGTTTATCCCCGCCTTTTTTAGCCTTGTAAAGAAAGACAGCTTTTTTTTCGATTAACTTTAGTTTTAGCTGGTTCTTAACTATTAACCGGTAGATTTTCCTTTTACCTTGACTAAATGAGGCAGCTGTCAGTGTACCGCTGATTGTTTGTCCGTTTGCTTTTTCTGCCGTAAATCTTAATTCAACCATGCTGAATAAACTATGAATAAATTTCTGATTTATTAACTTATACTATGTTTACTTAAATCCATGCAAATCTCTTACCAAACTCCTCCCAAATATGTTTTTTAATAACTAACTGTGAATTTAAGTAAATAATCGAAATAATGTAAGAAAAAAACACAAGGGGGATTTTAATACAAAAACAATTCTCAAATGAACATTAAAACAAAAGCACTTTCCATATAAATAAAAAAGGGTTGGCATTTGACCAACCCTTGTTGCAACCTGAGAAAAACATTAATTGTTTTTGGTAATGGTTACCTGTCCTGAAGTGTTGACGGCAGCATTATAGCTTACCTTGCCTCCGTCAGTTCCTGCAACATCTCCGGTTTCAGTACCCACACCCTTAAAAGTTATGCCGGTGCCGCTGCCTGCGGTAGCTATTGTATAAACTCCATTAGCTGTTGTGTCTAAATCTGCTGGTATGGCAAAACCGGTAAATGAATTTCCACCGCCGCCCATTGAAGTTGGTTTCTTGTAATAGCTCATTGATAATGCAGCTAAATTATTCAAGTCGCTTATTACAGCATCTCTATTTGCCGATACTGCGCTGGCATTGAAAAGGTTTATACCGACTACTATAGCGATACCAACTACGATAACGCCCAGAACGATTAAGAGAAGTTGTTGTTGACCCATTTTAGTACTCCTTGTTTTATTTAAAGGTTAATTAGTTAGTTATAACTTACAATTTTCAATTTATAATTTTATTTGAGAACGAGGTCGGTAATACTGTTACCTCAACTTTTATCGAATCACTACCTGTTACAATCTCATTTCCCGTGCCAGTAATTATAATTTGACCTGGAGACACATCTGCAGTAAAGTTTCCGTTT
>CAZTDB010000243.1:0-4805 GCA_964612385.1 uncultured Ignavibacteriaceae bacterium | reverse complement strand
AGGGGAAGCTGCTTCCTATCTATTATTTTTTCGGTGAAGATTCTTACAGCTTGAATTATGTCTTGACCGTACTTCAGAGTGCGGTAAAGCCTTTTTTATTATCGGAGTTTGACAACGAAACGTTTTACGGCGAAGAAACAACTGCATCTCAAATAGTTCAATTCGCATCTTCATTTCCATTTGGCTCGGAAAAAAAGCTTATCGTTTGTAAGGAATTTGAAAAGGTAAGAGATAAGCAATCCTTAATATCATACATTGAATCTCCCGCAGAATTTTCGGTGGTTGCGTTGCTGCATAATGGGAAGATATCCAATTTAGCAGCAGAGCCGTATGCATCACTCATCAAAAATAATTTCATCTTTGAAGCAAAGGAATTAAAAGGAGAAAATTTAATAAAGTGGCTGATAGATTATGCGGAATCAAATAACAAATTGCTCTCTGCAGAAAATGCGCAGCTTTTGGTAGAAATATCCGGTGAAAATAGAAGTCTGCTTGAAAACCAGCTTGAAAAAATTTTTACTTTTATAGGCGGTAAAGGCGAAGTTACCTACGAGGTTATAAAAGAATTGTCAACTAGTCTTAAGCAGTACACAATCTTTGATTTGCAAAACTCGATTGCCGTTCAAAACAAAGCCGATGCCCTTAAGATAGCGTTTAACCTAGTTGATAATGGCGCAGAAATGACTTTTATTATACACATGCTTACACGGTATTTCACGGGACTGCTGAGGGTTAACGAGATGAACGAAAAAAAATTACCAGATACTGCAGCGGCGAAGTTTGCCGGCACACATCATTACTTTTACAGACAATACCGGGAGGCAAGAAAAATCTTTTCCGATGAGAAAATTTTCCGAGCTGCACAAGCTCTTTTGAAAGCCGATTTATCCGTTAAGACAACTTCAGCCGATGAAAAGACAATCCTTACCATTCTTATTTCCGAACTACTCAGCTAAGAACCGGCTAAAAAAATAGACGCATTTTTCACACTGCCTCAGAAAATAGTCATTCCTTTCTGTATTTAAATATTTTTAAGTAATTTATTGTCTAATAAAGGAAACATTTCTTAACCTTTTACGTATAAGCAAAGTTGACATCAGAAAATCTGAATGAATTAACAGACGAAGAACTAATTCTCGAATTTCAAAAGAATAATACGGAAAAAGCATTTGAGATATTGGTTCAACGATATAAAAATCCTCTTATAAATTTTGTGTTTAGATTTCTCGGCGATTATGAAGCCTGTGTGGATGTAGTTCAGGATACGATGGTTAAAGTGTTTAGATATAAGGATAATTATTCTTCTGTTGCAAAATTCTCAACGTGGATTTATACTATTGCCGGTAATTTGGCAAGGACTGAATATCAGCGAAGGAAACGCAGAAGATTTTTTTCGATTAGTTCTTACGGCGAAGAACAAGAAACTTATGACATTCCCGATGAGCAGTATCGTCCCGATATTATAACCGACAGCGGCATAAAAGACGAGATTATTCAAAAGGCGCTTCAAAAAGTTTCTGCCGCATACAGAGAAGCAGTGATACTCAGAGACATACATGATTTATCGTACGAAGAAATTGCTGAAATAATCGGTGTTAATGTTGGCACTGTTAAATCAAGAATTAATAGAGGAAGAGCACAACTTCAAAAAATGCTGAAGCATATCTATAAAGAGTAAGGTAAAAAATGATGATGTCGAAACGCTCATTTGAACAAGGCGACGAGAACAAATTCGGAGAAGTAATAAAAGCGCTTAAAGGATTAAAAAAAGTTAAAGCGCCGGAAAATTTTGATACCGAATTGTTCAGAAGAATCAGATACGGTGAAATAAATTTAAAGGAAAAAAGCCGCAGCACATTTTTCATTCCTCTCCGATGGGCTTCATCGGTGGGGCTTGCCGCCGCCGCAGTAACTATTCTTTTCGTAATAAATGTCAGTTCCGAAGAACCTGAAAATCCTTTCGCAATCGAACCAAAGGTGCGTGAGGATATGATTGTTAGTTATCCCGACGAAGATGCTGCGGCAGTTGAAAAGAAAGTTGATGAAGTTCAGACAACAAAAAAGTCGTCTGAAAAATCAGAAATAAAAGAGCCGCCGGCAGAAACACGAACACCGGAAAATTTGGCAGTCCAAAGTCATTCCGATTCTGAATTAATTCTTAGAGATGAAACAAGTGCTTTCTATTCGCCTGATGCTGTTGTAGGTGCCGCTCCTGCCGCACAGGTATCTTATGGAATAAATAAAAGCGGCTTGAATTTCAGAAGTGTGCAGTTGAACGAAAAAGAAAAAGCAGAATTGATTAAAATGAGAGAAAAGCTGCTTCAATCGGTTTCGGAAATCGAGAAAAAAGAGTAAACAACTTTATGCATAACCTTCGGGATGCAATTTAATAACTCTAAAGATTGCTTTAGTTTCAGCATAATTAAAATAAGGATTTAAGATTGTTAGCTCTCAAGGTTTGGTAATAAACTGAAAATAATTTTGTTTGTCTATGATCTTAAACTCAGAGTTAGGGTAACTCTCTTTCCAGTCTTTCGGCACTTTAATGTTTCTATCTTTCCACTTGAACTCAAAGGCAAAAAGTTTTCCATCCCGTTCTTCAATTAAATCGATTTCTTTTTGGTCGTATGTTCTCCAGAAATATGGATTGCAATAAATTCCGTAATAATCGTTCCTTTTCAGTCTCTCCGTAAACAAAAAATTTTCAAATAATTCTCCGGCGTCATTTCGATCATTCAGCTTATTATATTGAGATATTACTGCATTTCTGATCCCGGTATCCCAGAAGTAATATTTTGCTTTCGAGACAACTTCTTTCCTCAAGTTGCGGCTGAATCCGGTTACTTTTCGAATGACAAAAGTTTTTTCGAGCAGCCACAAATATTTATCAACAGTTTTTACATCTAATTTAACTTGAGTTGCCAGCTCATTAAGTGAAACTTCTTTTCCAATTTGATGAGCTAACAGCTTTGTTAAATTAAAAATTTGCTGAGTGCCTTTTATTTTCTCTAAGGACAAAATATCTTTCAATAAATAAGACCCTACTAATTCGTTCAGTATTTCTTTTTTTTCTTTTTCAGAATCTGCAGTTAAAATTTCGGGGTATGAGCCAAAAATTAAAAATTCCTCAAGCCGTTCTTTTAGTTCAAATTCATTTTGATGTTTTAACAACTCAAGCTGTGCAAAGGGATAGAGAATTAAAGTTCTTTTCCTTCCAGTAAGCGGTTCTCCTGTTTGCTGAGACAATTCGAATGATGAGGAGCCTGTTGCTATTACTTTTAAATCGGGACGATTATCAATTAAAATTTTCAAACCCATCCCGATATCAATTACCTGTTGAGCTTCGCCGACAGCAATTAATTTATACCCTTCTGCGTAGCTGAGTATAATCTCAGGATCCCGTGAATTAAATATTTGTTGAAGCCGTATATTATCACCGGAATCCAGTTTGTATTTTTCGTTTAGATCAGCTAAATAGCTTTCGAGCAATGTGGTTTTTCCGGTTCGTCTTGCCCCGTATATTATGGTTACCTTACCGGTTTTAACGTAATTTTCTAAAGAGTAAAATCTTTGTAGCATGTTAGTTTTTCTTTTCGCGCAAAATAGAAATCTATGTATTCACATTCCACAAATTTTGGAAAATTTATGGATTGGCATTCCATAAATTTTAGAAAATACGTTCGGGGCAGCGATAAAAAACTCCAATTTTTGCACAAATTGCAGAGTGACACACTTACTTGATAGCGACCGCGACTAATATCAGTATTTTTTCTGCCTCGTTTATGCCTCGAATGTATACGGTTTTTTTTATATTGTTGTTCAAATTTTACACAGAAAACGGATCAGGTTTATGAGATATAAATTATTTAGCATAATGCAGCTTTTCTTGATGATGGCATTTATCTCTTCCTGCACGGAAGAAAAGAAAGTTGATCCTGACAAAAGAATTAATGCGGAAGTGACCCTGCCCAAAGAGGCAAAGTTTATTACACCGTTAAGTATTGTGTCTTTGACAGATAAACAGGACGGAGAATTCTTTTTCCCAAAATTTTCGCCTGCCGGGGATAAAGTGTTTTTCATTGGCGCCAATTTCAACGGGATTTGGTTTGTCGATTTGAACTCAAAGGAGATCCAAAATGTTACCGAAGACAATTATGCCGGTTATGGATTTGAAATTTCTTCTGACGGCAAAAAGATTTATTATCTTACTCGATCTTCGGATGACGGAAGAAGAATAAATAAATATACACTCATCGAAAAAGATTTAAGCGCTGGAAATTCGAAAGAGTTTTTTGTTTCTTCAAAAAGATTAACACCGCCGCAATTGATCGATAAGAATACATTAGCCTTTTATGAAGATGACGAACTAACCTTGCTAAGCACAACTTCACTCGAAAAGCTTGAAAAGAAAAATCATCCCTTTAAGATTTTTACCGCAAGAGAAAATAAAATTTTCTTTTCGTCGAATGAAGGTGATGTTGAAATCGATTTCCCGGAGGGTAATTATGTCATTTGGGTGGAGAAGTCACCTTTTGAAGATAAAGCCTTAGCATACATTGTTAGCAAAGGTGCTTACATAGTGGATTCAAAAGGTGAAAGTAAAAAATATTTAGGAGAATACCGCGCAGCAAAATGGTCGCCAACACATAATTTAATTGCTTTTATGATTGATAAAGATAACGGTCATTTCATAACCGAAGCGGATATTTTTGTCTCTACAATTTCGGGGGACAGCTACACTATAAATCTTACTCAAACTCCCGAAATAATTGAGATGAATCCAGCGTGGTCTCCCGATGGAAAAA
>CAZTDB010000242.1:0-4826 GCA_964612385.1 uncultured Ignavibacteriaceae bacterium | reverse complement strand
AACCGCCTCTGCTTAACGGGTACGCCTATCGAAAATAATTTAAATGAGCTTTGGTCGCAAATTTCGTTTTTGAATCCAGGCATGCTCGGTTCTCTGAAAAAATTTCAGGATGCATTTGTAAAACCGATTCAGAAAATGAACGACAACGAAGCATCTGAATTCCTTAAAAAAACTATTTACCCGTTTGTGCTAAGACGAACAAAAGAGCTTGTTGCCAAAGAGCTGCCTCCAAAAACCGAGATGATTCATTATTGCGAAATGGAAAGCGAGCAAATGAAAGTATATGAATTACTGAAGGATTCAATTCGTTTTGAAATTATGAAAGAGATACAGGAAAACGGCATTAGAAAATCCGGCTTCAAAATTATTGAAGGATTGCTTAGGCTTAGGCAGGTATGCAATCACCCTGTGCTGTTTGACAAAACCTATAAAAAGAAATCGGGTAAGTTTGAAGAATTCAAAGAGATGCTCGGTGAAGTTATAAAAGAAGGACACAAAGTTTTGGTCTTTTCTCAATTCGTAAAAATGCTTGAAGTGATTAAAAATTATTTGGACAGTGAAAAAATCTCATATGAATATTTAACCGGCAGCACTAAAGACAGAGAAACGAGGGTAAATAATTTTCAAAACGATGAAAAAGTGAAAATTTTTTTGATCAGCTTAAAAGCCGGCGGATTCGGCTTAAATTTAACCTCTGCCGATTATGTGTTTCACTACGACCCATGGTGGAATCCCGCAGTGGAAACTCAAGCTACAGACAGAGCACATAGAATAGGACAAAGCAGGAACGTTTTCATTTACAAGTTCATTACAAAAAATTCGGTTGAAGAAAAAATACTTCTTCTGCAAGAAAAGAAAAGAGCACTAGTGCAGAATATTATTAGCTCCGAAACAGGAATATTGAAAAATCTTACCAAAGCAGATATTGATATTCTGTTTAGTTAGGCGGCAAACTAAATTACTGTACTAGTTGTTAGATGCTTTTATTTCCATTAATACTTGCACATTAATAAAATCACGCTTAGTTTATGGTTGAATTTTGAATAAGGTATAATTAATCATGGCTACCCATTACAAAGGCTCAACTCAAGAAATCACAGCGCTCGATTCTTATATTAAATTAGTTCGAGCAGCCGAGTCATTATCGACACGCCTGAATGCACTTTTAACGAAAAGTGGTTTAACAGGCAGCCAGTTCAGCGTATTGGAAGCGTTATTTCATTTAGGTCCGCTCTGCCAAACCGAGCTTGGTACAAAGCTGTTAAAAAGCGGCGGGAATATTACTATGGTAATCGACAACCTGGAGAAACAAGAATTAGTTAGACGGGAGAAGACTCCGAATGACAGACGCTTCTATAAAATACACCTTACCGAAAAGGGATTAAATCTCATAGAAAAGATTTTCCCCGATCATGTAAAAGCAATTACTTCAGAATTTTCCGTTTTAACGGAAGCAGAACAAACCGAGCTGCAGCGAATGTGTAAATTAATCGGAATAAAAAATCACGCCTTTTAATTTATTTTGTTTTTCCGGACGACTGTTCAAATAGTTTGCTTACTACCAACGGTAAAACTTCACCGGCTGGTCCAAATAAAGATACATCCGCAAACCTGCTTACTTCAGTTTCTTCTATGTTAACTTCAACAATTAATGCTCCTGCCTGCTTAGCTGTGTAAACTAATGATGCAGCAGGAAATACAACTGCCGAAGTTCCCACAACAAAAAAGTAATCGCATCTTTTTGCGGCTTTTTCAGATTCGTTAAACTGATCCTCGGGCAGGTATTCACCGAACCAAACTACGTCAGGTCTTATTAATCCTCCGCACCGACATTTTGGTACACCTTCATCCAAATTGATTTCTTCAGTATAAGGTGTGCGGCATCTGCTGCAATAATTTCGTTCAATATTTCCGTGAAGCTCATAAATGATTTTACTGCCGGCTCTTCGATGCAGATTATCAATATTTTGTGTTACAACTATAACCTCCGGAAAAAAATTCTGCATCTCTGCAATTGCCAGATGACCCTTGTTCGGCTTCGATTCATGCACAATTTGTTTACGGTGCTGATACCACTCCCATACTAATTGGGGATTCTTTAAGAACGCATTAAAGTTTGCAAGCTCTTCAGGTTTCAGCTTATTCCAAATCCCATCCTTACCTCTGAAAGTAGGGATTCCGCTTTCGGCTGAAATACCAGCGCCGGTAAAAAACACTACCGATTTGGCTTTTTTTAATCCATCAATAAATTCTTGCTTAATTTCCATTGATCGAGTTGTTAAAAATATTTTCAATTATTAAATCGCCCTACGCAATTCTAAGAGATGACATCTTTTTATTGTTTATGTCAATCTTCATTTCTAAATAGTAAAGATGTCATCTCTCCTCACCCTGCTTTCTGAGTAAAATGGGTTCATTTATTTATTCTTTATTTCGTTTAAAAGCTTCTTTGCTTCTTTGGTACGATCCTCATCATCTTCATCTTTTATAGGAGCGGATATTGTTTTGTTCAACATATCTCTTGCTTTAGCATATTCATCTTCCCTGATGTATGCATGCGCAAGATCAAGATAGAACATTTTAAATTCGGGATATAGTTGAATTGCTTTTTTATATTCTGTAATTGCGATATCGATATCAGCCCAGCCCAAACCTAAAACGGCGCGTGCAGGTTTCCACTTTTCGCTTGCCTTTGCATGGGTTCTGCCCAAAACATAATGTGCAATAGCCTGAAAATAATTTCCGCCGTTTCCCAGTTCAATTGCTTTTTCGCAATCTGCCTTCACCGAGTTTACAACGCCGGCTACGGAAAATACTCCTTTAAACAAAGCAATTCTTCCGTTGGCGATTGCTCTTCTCAGATAGGTGATTGATTGGTTTGAAGCAAGTTTTACAGATTTATCCGCAAAGTCAAACGCCTTTTGATAGATTTCTAATTGGGCATCCTGTTCCTTTGAAGTATTTGCGGGCAGATGCTCGGCTATGTCAACATAAGCGCGGCTGATTCGCCATAACACTTCCCAGTTATCGGGATAGAGCGAATTTGCTTTCAGATAAATATCCAAAGCTTTTTGATTATCGAATTCATCGGTAAATTGATCGCCTCTATTCAGCAGCTCATCTAACGGTTGAGCGTTTGCGGTTAGAGAGGGAAATGCGAAACAAAGCGCTGATAAAAGTATCAGCAGATTTTGTGTGAATGATTTCATGTTTTGTCTTTCAATCGAATAATGATTTGTTAATTTGATCTTCCAATTCCTGTGAAATAGTATGCTTGAAAAGATCGGTGGAAGCTAATGAAATGTATTTCGTCCATTTCCCTTCCCCCTTCATTTCAGTTTCAAGTGCATTTTTATATGCGTTTATTTTTGCGCTAAGTTCATCGGCATGATAAAGAGCTATAGCCTCTAATGTCTTCGGAACAACCGGCGAAGCATATTCAAGCTTACCCTGATGGCTTAGCACTAAATGTATTAAACAATTCTTTAGCTCGTCCGGAAAGTCTTCAATTTTATTTACTTCACTCTCTATCTTCATTGCGGCAATTACTATGTGTCCGATTAATTTTCCTTTGTCGGTGTACTCAAAAGAAACTTCGGAAGAAAGCTCGTCTACTTTGCCGAAGTCGTGCATCATTGCGCCGCAGATTAATAAATCACGGTTCAACTCGGGATGAATATCGCACATCAATCCGCATATTTTTATAATTTCGAGCGTGTGTTCCAACAATCCATGTATATAAGCGTGATGCCACATTTTAGCTGCTGGTGCTGTTGAAAATTTTAAGAAATTCTCCTCGTCAAAAATTTTCAGCATTAAGCTTTTCAAATACGGATTTGAAATTTTATCGACGTATGAATAAAATTCTTCTTTCATTTCGGCAGGGTTTCTTTTGGACTTTGGAAGGAATTCTTCAGCCGTAATTTTTTCGTTTGGATTTAACGGACGAATAGAAGAAACTTTAATTTGTGCAGTCCCTTGATAATCCTCGATAATGCCGTTCACCTTTACCACTGCCCCGGGAATAAATGAAGCTTTATGCCGCTCAAAATTCTCCCACACATTTGCACTCAGCGATTGAGATTTGTCGCCTAATTCCAGTGAAAGATATTCATTATTATTTTTTGTAAGACGAATTTCACTTCTTCTGATTAACAGGAAGTGATTGATTTTATCTCCCCGATTAAGGGAATTTAGCTCTGTTTGATTAAGCATTAAGCATTCATTCTTTAGAATTAAAATAGTTATTTAGATTCAACCGCCTCAAAAATGCATTGAGGTTGTAGGGCGATTCTATGAATCGCCAATTGAGCTTTAGTAATTATTTATATCTTTTTTCTTGAAGGGGCGAAACTGAGTTTCGTCCTACAGTCACCACACAATCTCGTTCGCTCCGAAAAATAAATCTTTTAAGAATTAATGAACTTAGAGCGCTTCTTTTTTAACAAGCCTTAATGACAGTTGTATCGCTTTCTAAAAGCTATTACCACGCCCTAACCATATTTGAATGATCGAAATTTTTTAATATTTCAAAAGAGCTGTCCCTTGGAAGATGCGCAATTACCGACCTGTTAAGAAGGTGAATCGAAACCGCAAATGTTTTGCCGTTCTCAGTTTCCTGAACTGTTCCGATAACACCGGCAAAGGGACCCTCCTTTATTTTTACATGAACACCGGGCACAATTCCTTCATAAACAAAAAAGTCCCTGTCTTCCTTTAACATTTTTGCAAGATTCTCTATTTGCCAGGCAGGAATTTTTGCCGGTTTTCCATGATCGAAAATACATCTGGTAACGTAATAAAATTCTAGTGATGCGCTTCGTTCC
>CAZTDB010000241.1:0-4833 GCA_964612385.1 uncultured Ignavibacteriaceae bacterium | reverse complement strand
ACCGGGTTCACCGTTATCCTGCACACCATTAATGTTCAGATCATTCCAAACGAAATCACCCACAGCACTAAAAGCCTGAGGCGAACAAGCATCAGTAAAACAATCTGAAATAGAATCAATCGAAGCGTTCGGAGGCAGATTTGGAATATATCCATCCGTCTGACCTCGACGATTTCTCCATTCTACAAACCAGTTGCCGCCATTATCCTGAATGAGATGATTATCATCTACCCACAGGCATAGGTCTTCTCCTTTAAGTAGCCCGCTATTTTGAAAATGTCCGTTAATCGTTCGAAATGCAACATCACAAACCTCCATCGTACCATTACTTTCGTTTTGTATATTTTCCGCTACTATAAATTGTGATCCATAAATTTTCATTAAACTTGAGTTCTGAAAATTGCCGCTATCGTCTCCATCTAAATTTCCGCTATTCAGATGTGTCGGTCCCTCATCTCCAATTTCAGCCCAAACGTAAATTAGCCGATCTTCACCACCAGCAGTGCTTGACAACTGGAAGTCATGTGTAACGTTCAAGCAGACATTCTTCAAATAACGCTTGCCGCCATCGTTTTGGAAATTAGCAGATGATTTCGTGTTTCCGGTTGTGTTAAACAAACCATTTGCTTCTTCTTCACCACATTCAACTTCACTATCTATAATACAAAGGTAAGAGTTGGATTTTTGTTGAATATCCCCAAAAGTTCTTAAAACACTATTCTGAATGATGGCAATTGAATTTGACTCAAGGAAGAATTTTCCGTTATTCACTATAAGTGTAGGCCCGTCAATAACCAGCAATGCTCCACTTAATAGTTTCAAGTCCCCAGAAGTTACAGTTAAAATTCCAGCACCGGTAATGTTCACTTTTCTGGTAAAGTTGTTGCTTTCATAACCACTGGAATTACCGACAAGGGAGTTCCACGATACGTTACCTGAAACAACCAGATATTTATCGTAACCCAAAGTAGGTGGTGTACATTGGCTCCATGCGGGGGGTTCAATACAAGTTTCACCATCATCAGGCTCGCATGATTGATAGTTTGAAGGGGCAACTTTAGCAGGTGAATTGTGCATATCAATTACATCCACTCTTCCAAACCCAACTGCACCGAAAGCTTCTTTTTTAATTTTGTATTCATATTGCAGCTCCCAAATCCAATTCGGATAATTAGGGTCTACTTCATAACTTGTTCCGCTGCCGGGATTTGGAGAGGTACTGGTTAAGTCAAGTGGATTATTATTGAAATATCCAAAGTCGTTCAGGTTTTTAGTTAATGATGTATTGAAATCGTAAAGGTAAGCTGCGTTACCTTTTTTCATACTGCCGTCCCCTCCTGAAACTCCTAAAGTACCATAACCAGAAGGGTATGTACCGGTTTTATCTTCGGATATATAATCCATGTTAAATTCAAAAATCAAAGTCCCGTTTTTATCATAAATCTTGTAAACAGATTTATCGCTGCCAACAAGATCTTTGAATTTGTGTTTGATTTTGTTTGGATCGTTATCCCATGTAATGTGTTCATTAGCTCCGTAAGAGTTGTCATTCAGTCCTTTATCGACTGTGAATTTAACACTTATATCGCCGTTGGGAAACTCTTCAACAATTAACCTCCCTACTCTAACGGACTGTTTGTCCTTTATTCCGCATATATCTGTAACATACGGTAAGGTTTGCTGAGCTATTGAGACTGTTGAGAATAGAAGAAAAGTTATTAGCCAACATAGCTTCAACGTAACTTTGTTCAACATTTCATACCTCCAAATGTTTTGAATGTTTTTTTTCGATATGAGACGCCAAACCTTGTGCCAGATAAAAAAAAGTTTATTACGACTTCTAAATCGCTGTTTTTAAATACACACCTGTTTTATTACGAGACGGGAATTACAAAATATTTCAATTTCATAGTCCTTCTTTTGAAATGAATTGAAGAGAAAATGATTGCTTCACTGACCGGCAAAGTACTCAGTCGGCTTACTTAATCAGTCATATAAAGTAAAGAGTTGTAAAAAGAATAATCAGATTATTAACGTTTATGAATTAAGAAAAAATCTCATAATTCTCTGTGGTTCACTGTGTCTTCTCTGTATCCCACTGTGTAACTTTTTTGTTAAACGGAGAACCTCAGAGAGTACACATGGTTGCATGGAGAAATTTCTCCAAGGGTCATTTGACAGATTCTTTTGGTTAACTTTTAGGATGTTTTGCTACCCAGCTTTTAATATAATCAGCGATAGCTGTAGTAGATGCGCCGGGCGTAAATAGTTCTCCTGTCCCCATGGCTTTGAGAGCATTTATATCTTCTTCCGGAATTATACCGCCGCCGGTAAGTAGAACATCGTCTAAGCCCTTTTCCCTCATCAACTTCAAAATTTTAGGGAAGATAGTCATGTGTGCACCGGAAAGCATGCTAATACCAATTACGTCAACATCCTCCTGAATTGCAGCTTCCACGATCATC
Source organism: uncultured Ignavibacteriaceae bacterium (assembly GCA_964612385.1). Taxonomy (GTDB): domain Bacteria; phylum Bacteroidota; class Ignavibacteria; order Ignavibacteriales; family Ignavibacteriaceae; genus JAGUYG01. Next base: position 2,368 of record CAZTDB010000241.1, on the reverse strand, counting down.
TCGGGAGTTTGACGCAAACCGGTATAAATAACTTCCATTCCGGCATCACGGAGAGCGGCAGCAATTACCTTTGCGCCCCGGTCGTGTCCATCAAGTCCGGCTTTAGCAACAAGAACTCTTATCTTTTTGCTCATATTATTCTCCTCCTATTTAATTACCGCTTTACGGATCTTATCGGCAAATTCTTTCATCAAACCATTTTCGTAATTTTTAAAAACAGGTTTGAAGTGAAAATTATCCGAATTAAAACGCGGAATAATGTGGAAATGGAAATGGAAAACTGTTTGTCCTGCAGCTTTGCCTGTATTTGCTACGATGTTCAAGCCGTCTGTACTCATGCTTGACTTAATTGCTTCGGAAATTTTTTGAGTCGCAACTACAACACTCTCAAGCTCCGATTTAGGTATATCGAGAAAATTTTCGAAATGATTTTTAGGAATAACGAGTGAATGTCCAAAATTAAGCGGGCTGATATCCAGAAATCCAATTGTATTTTCATCTTCATAAATAATTTCCGAAGGCGCTTTTCGGTTTACAATATCGCAAAAGATACAATTCATGCTTCAAAAATACTCATAATTAAAAACCTGACAAAACAACCTGATTTTGTACGAATTACGCATTTAAGTACTGCTGCCTTTTTCCAAACACCCCAAATATTCCTCCTGTATGAACAAACAATACTTTTCTATTCGAACCTGCACTTAGGAAATTATCGTAAAAAGCTTTGAATGCTTTACCGGTGTAGGCAGGGTCAAGGATTATTCCCGTTTGCCGGGCGAATTTCTTTAATAGCTTTATTTTATCCTTAGAAATATTCTCATAACCTTCAGTGGAGAAGCCATCAAGAATTATTAGATCATTTTCCTGTATTTGAATATTTAAATTGAATTGTAATTTACATCCTTCGGCTAAATTCAAAATTTTCTTCTTTATTTCATCTGCCTCATAAAGAACATTAACTGCATAAATTTTTAAATTTAATTTTTTTAATGCAGCACCTATCAGCAGACCCGCACTTGTACCGCCAGAGCCGGCTGCAGTTAGTACTCCGGAAATTTTATTTATGTCTATTTGACGGCTGAGTTCTTCAATGAAGTTTATGTAACCCCAAATGCCTAAGGTGGTTGAACCGCCTTCGGGAATAACGTAAACCTTTTTACCCTCTCTCAATAGTTTTTCTCTTTCTTGAAACATTATATCGTTAACGCGTACATTTTCTTTTTTGGTTAAAAACCGGATTTCAGCTCCTAAAAATTTATCGATGAATAAATTACCGTTGGCAGACAATTTATTTTTTCCCCGTAAAAATAATTCCGATTTCATTCCAAGCATAGCTGCTGCAACAGCGGTTGCGCGTGCATGGTTAGATTGTTCGCCGCCTGAAGTGAAAACGAAATCTGCTTTTTCTAATTTTGCCTGGGACATGAGGTATTCGAGTTTTCTTACTTTGTTACCAGATAGTTCTAATCCTGTCAAGTCATCCCGTTTCATTAAAAATTTTTTGTGATTGAAATTAATTTCATGCAAGGGAGTGGGAATATTAGCCAAATTAATTTTTTTTGGAACTTTCATTTCTTACCTTTTTTTGCATTTGTTTATAAATCAATCTTGCTCTCTCTAAGTCTTCAGGCGTATCAACCGAAAAGCTATCCATCTCGGTTACTACTATTTTAATTTTGAAGCTATTTTCGAGCATCCTCAATTGTTCCAACTTTTCAGTTTTCTCAAGATCAGTAGGTTCGAGCTTTGTAAATTTTATTAATGCCTCGCGGCGAAAAACATATAAGCCAATATGCTTGTATACTTCACCAAGTTGAACTTTCTCTAAATTTGTTCTCGCATCTCTGACATAAGGAATAGGCGAACGCGAAAAATATAAAGCATAATTGTTGTAATCGAAAACCACTTTAGTTACCGAAGGAGATTTTAGCTCCTGTACCGAGTAAATTCTCTTTGCAAGCGTAGACACGGAAACATTCTTATCGAATAAAAGCGGTTCAATTGCTTGGTCGATCATAATGCCCGGAATGAAAGGTTCATCGCCTTGAATATTTACTATAATTTTTGCGTTGGGAATTTTTTTTGCCGCAAAAGCAATTCTATCCGAACCTGTTGCAATTTCCTTTGGAGTAAGAATCACCTTTGCCCCAAAGCTTTTTACCGTCTGTGCTACTTTATCATCATCAACAGCAATTATAATTTCATTCAGCAATTTCGACTTTGATGCGGATTCAAAAGTATGCTGTATCATCGGTTTATCACCAATAAGCGCAAGCGGTTTTCCCATCAAACGGGTTGAAGCAAACCGAGCCGCCTCTCTCCGCTCGAAGAGGAAATGGTGAAGGGGCTGGAGGAAAAGGCCTCC